>CAZIDT010000038.1:0-8600 GCA_964537855.1 uncultured Nitrosomonas sp. | reverse complement strand
AGGCGCAGCGCTGGCGTTCTTCCACTGGCCATCCCGCGTGCCGCGCAGGGCGCTTGTCCGAGTCCCATTTTGGGACTAAACTGCAAACCGTGCGAGTGATTGCCGTGTCTACCCTTCGGGCCTTCTGGCAGCGCCACCCCGACGCCGAGCAGCCGTTGAACGCCTGGTACGAGGAAGCCACGAGCGCGACCTGGACCCAGCCCGCCGACATCAAGGCGCGCTACCGCAGCGCCAGTGTGCTGAAGAACCGTCGTGTGGTCTTCAACATCAAGGGCAATGACTACCGGCTGATCGTGGCCATTGCGTACAGGTTGCAGATCGTCTACGTGAAATTTGTCGGCACCCATCAGGAGTACGACGCCGTTGATGCAGAAACCATTGAATCGGCCTGAGCGGCCACGGAGAACCCCATGGACATTCGCCCCATCCGCACCGAAGCAGACTACCAGGCCACTCTCAAGGAGATTTCGGGCTTGATGGCTTGCGACCCCGAGCTGGGTACGCCAGAGGGTGATCGCCTCGACATTCTGGCCACGCTGGTACAAGCCTATGAAGCCAAGCACTTTGCCATCGGCGCGCCCGACCCGGTGGAGGCCATCAAATTCCGGATGGAGCAAAGCGGTCTGTCCGTCAAGGACCTGGAGCCGCTCATCGGCAAGAGCAACCGCGTCTACGAAGTCCTGAACCGCAAACGCCCGCTGACGCTGGCCATGATCCGCCGGTTGCACCAAAGCCTGGGCATCCCGGCCGATGTGCTGATTGCGGAGACCGCGGCCGGGTGATCGGCGGCCTGGGTAACGGGGTCAGATGGGAAACGGGGGGAAACGGGGTCAGATGAAAATTTTCTCCCAAGCCGGGCCAGTGTCCCCACCAGGCCGGCCGACGCAGTCTTCGACCGGCTCCAGGCCAAGTACGCCGGCCAGTCCAAGCGCTGATGCAACTGGCCTTCACGCCGCTGGTCGAGCACAAGCTTGAGGCGATTGCCGACTGAATCCCGGCCAACATCCACCGGGCCACACGGGTTGCAGCAACCTTTATTCCGCACCGCCGGGTTTCACCCGCCCGCCACCGCCGGACATTCCTGCCGCAACAGCCGCGCCAGCTCGCGCTTGCGCTCGATCGGCAGGCGCGGGGTGATGGCGCCAAAGCTCAGCGCCGCGATGGCTCCGGGCGCGGCGGCAAAGGTGACGCCCACGCCCGACACGCCGGCGGTCAGGGTGTCGGTGATGTCGGCCCAGCCCTGGGCGCGGGTCTGGTGCACGGCGCGCAGCAGGCGCTCGCGCGTGAAGTCGGCCTGCGCGTATTCCGCCGCGTTGCGCTCGTAGATGCGCAGCACCTCCGCATCGGGCAGGCGCGCCATGATGGCCAGGCCGCCCGCGCCCAGGCCCAGCAGGCGCCGCCCGCCGATGTCGGTGGTGAAGACCTTGACCGGAAACGGCCCCTCCTCGCGGTGCAGGCACAGGCAGTGGTCGCCCTGGCGGATGACCAGAAACACCGTGTCGCCCGACATGCGCGCCAGCCGCTGCATCAGCGCGCGGCACTGGTCGACCAGCGGCACGCGCCGCATGGCGGCAAAGCCCAGCTGCATGGCGTCCACCCCCAGCCGATAGACCTTGCCGCCCGCGTCGCGCTCGGCGAACTGCTCCTCGACCAGGCAGGCCAGCAGGCGGTGGCAGGTGGAGCGCTGCAGGCCCGAGGCGGCCATGGCCTCGCTCAGGCGGATGCCGTCTTCCTGATGCTCGGCCAGCAGGCGCAGCAGTTGCAGCCCACGGCGCAGGCTTTGAGCCCCTGCGGTCGATCTGTCCATGATGTGGGAATTTTTTAATAAATTGTTTGCAGTGCAGGAATGGTACTTCCTAGACTGCGGCCAAGCCACCCCACCCCTACCCGAGATTGACACCCATGGCATTTGACACCCTGGCGATCGAAACCCACGGCGCGGTGCGCCGCATCCTGCTGGCGCGGCCGGCGCAGCGCAACGCGCAGAACTGGCAGATGCTGGACGAACTGATGGCCGCGCTGGATCAGGCGCGCGGCGACGACGCCATCCACGCCGTGGTGCTGGGCGGGCAAGGCGAGCATTTCTCGGCCGGGCACGACCTCAAGCAGGCGCAGGCCGAGCGCGCCAACTTCACGGTCGAGCAGCGCTGGGCCTTCGAGGAGCTGCGCTACTTCGACTACTCGATGAAGATCTGGGACTTTCCCAAGCCCACCATCGCCCAGGTGCAGGGCGCCTGCGTGGCCGGCGGCTTCATGATCGCCAACATGTGCGACCTGGTGGTGGCCGGCGAGAGCGCGTATTTTTCCGACCCGGTGGGCCACACCCTGGGCGCGGCGGCCACCGAGGTGCTGATCCACCCCTGGGTGATGGGCGCGCGCAAGGCCAAGGAGCTGCTGTTCACCGGCGCGCGCATGAGCGCGCAGGAGGCGCAGGCCATCGGCATGGTCAACCGTGTGGTGCCCGACGCCGAGCTGGCCGACGCCACGCTGGCGCTGGCGCAGCAGATCGCCAAGGCACCGCCCTTTGGCCTGCGCCTGATCAAGCGCTCGATCAACCGCACGCTGGACGCGCAGGGCCTGCGCAGCGCGCTGGCGGCGCACTTCGACACGCACCAGCTGTCGCACCTGAGCGATGGCTTTCTGAGCGCACGCGACCGCGGCCTGGCCAGCGCCATCCAGAAGAACCCGGCCAAGGCGGAGCAGTGACCGGCATGCACCGCCTGCAACCCCTGCTCGACCCGGCCTCGATCGCCATCGTCGGCGCCAGCAACAACCCGGCGCGCATCGGCGGCATGCCGATCGCCCATTTGACGAAGTTCGGCTACGCCGGCGCGATCTACCCGATCAACCCCAAGTACCAGGAGGTGTTTGGCCTGCGCTGCTGGCCCGACATCGAAGCGCTGCCCGCCGCGCCCGATCTGGTGGTGCTGGCCATTGCCGCGCCCGAGGTGCTGCCCATGCTGCGCCGTTGCGCGGCCAAGGGCGTGCGCGCCGCGATCGTCTATGCGGCGGGCTTTGCCGAAGAAGGCGAGCGCGGCGCGGCGCTGCAGGCCGAGCTGGCCGCCTACGTGGCCAGCACCGACATGGTGGTGGCCGGCCCCAACGCCATGGGCTTTGCCAACCTCAACACCCAGGCGCACACCAACTTTGCCTCGGTATTCAACACCGCGCCCATGCAGGCGGGCACGGGCAGCGTCAGCCTGCTGACGCAAAGCGGCAACGTGTGCGCGGCGGTGTACGCCATCGCGCGCCGGCTGGGCGTGGCCTTCAGTCACTTCATCAACACCGGCAACGAAGCCTGCGTGGACTTTGCCCAGTACCTGGAGTACCTGGCGCAGGACGAGGCCACCGACGTCTGCATCGGCTACATCGAGGAGCTGCGCGACGGCGCGCGTTTCATCGCCGCCGCCGAGGAATTTGCGCGGCGCGACAAGCTGCTCATCCTGTACAAGGCGGGCGAGACCGACAAGGGCAGCGAGGCGGTGCGCTCGCACACCTCGGCGCTGGCGGGCGACCAGGCCATTTACCGCGCTGCCTTTCGTCAGCTCGACATCATCCAGAGCCACGACTTCGTGCAGATGGCGCAGCTGGCGCATCTGGCCAGCTACCGCCGGCGCCGCGCCGGCAAGCGGGTGGCCATCATCACCATCAGCGGGGCGCTGGGCGCCATCCTGGCCGACAAGTTCATCGGCGCCGGGCTGGAAGTGCCCACCCTGCCCGCCGAGCTGCAGCAGCAGCTGCGCGCCGGCATCCCGGACTACGGCATGGTCGCCAACCCGGTGGACGTGACCGGCAACGTGGTCAACGACCCGGGCTTCGTGCGCACCGCGCTGGAAGCGCTGGCCACCAGCGACGCGGTGGACACGGTGGTGATCTACGCCCCCGGCTACATGCTCGACCGCATGGCCGGCGACCTGTGCGCCGTCGCGGCCGCGCACCCCAGGCTGTTCGTGGCCATCGACACCGGCGCCGCCCAGAGCCGCGAGCAGCTGCGCGCCGGCGGCGTGCCGGTGTTCGAGGACATCGGCGTGGCCACCGCCGCGCTGGCGCCCTTTCTGCTGTGGCAGCAGCAGCGCCAGCGCAACCGCTGGCGGGCGCTGCGCCACCAGGCGCCACCGCCCGCCACCGCGCTGCCCGAGGTGCTGGATGAGCACCAGTGCAAGGCCGTGCTGGCCGCCAGCGGCGTGCCCGCCGCGCCCGAGCGCCGCGCGCGCAGCGCCGACGAGGCGGTGGCCGCGGCCGACGCCCTGGGCTACCCGGTGGCGCTCAAGGTGCTGTCGCCCGACATCGCCCACAAGACCGAAGCCGGCGGCGTGCGCCTGCACCTGGCCGATGGCGCGCAGGTGCGCGCCGCCTTCGACCAGATCCTGGCCAGCGCGCGCGCCCACGCGCCGCAGGCGCGCCTCGACGGCGTGCTGGTGGCGCCCATGCAGTCTGGCGTCGCCGAGCTGATCGTCGGCGCCACGCGCGACCCGGTGTTTGGCATGGCGCTCACCGTCGGCCTGGGCGGCGTGCTGACCGAGCTGTACCAGGACGTCAGCCACCGCCTGCTGCCGGTGGACGAGGCCATGGCCGCCGACATGCTGGCCGAGCTCAAGGCCTATCCGCTGCTGACCGGCTACCGCGGCCGCCCGCCGGCCGATGTCGATGCGGCCTGTGCCGCCATTGCCGCGTTCTCGCGCGCCGTGCAGGCGCTGGGCCGGCAGGTGAGCGAAGCCGAGGTCAACCCGCTGCTCGTCAAGCCCAGCGGCCAGGGCGCCGCCATGCTGGACGCGCTGCTGCTGGCACCCGCCGATTGAATCTCAACCCACCCCAACCCCAAAGGAGACTCACCATGATCAAGCAACTGCTGGCCGGCGTGGCCCTGGCTGCCGCCGCCCTGTGCGGCCCGGCACAGGCCCAGGGCTACCCCAGCAAACCGGTCAACATCGTCGTGCCGTTCGCCCCCGGTGGCGCCACCGACATCATGACGCGCCTGCTGGCCGAACGCCTGAGCAAGCGCCTGGGCCAGCCCGTGATCGTCGAAAACAAGCCCGGCGCCGGCACCATGATCGCGTCCGAGTACGTGGCCAAGGCACCGGCCGATGGCCACACCGTGCTGATGGCGGCGTCGTCGCTGGGCATCGCGCCCTCGCTCTACAGCAAGGTCAATTACGACCCGGTCAAGAGCTTCGCGCCGATCTCGCTGGTGGCCTCGGTGGTGCACGTGCTGGAGGTGCACCCCAGCGTGCCGGTCAAGAGCGTCGACGAGCTGATCACCTGGCTCAAGGCCAATCCGGGCAAGGCCAACTACGGCTCGGTCGGCGCCGGCACCTCCACCCACCTGGAGTCCGAGCTGTTCAACACCATGGCCGGTGTGAAGATGGTGCACGTCCCTTACAAAGGCAGCGCCCCGGCGCTGACGGACCTGGTGGGTGGCAGCCTGCAGGTGATGTTCGACGCCTGGGCCTCGTCCGGCCCCTTCGTCAAGGACGGCAAGACGCGCCTGCTGGCCGTCACCACGGCGCAGCGCTCCAGGATCCTGCCCGACGTGCCCACCGTGGCCGAATCCGGCCTGCCCGGCTACGAAGCCATGCCCTGGCTGGGCCTGCTGGCGCCGGCCGGCACGCCCGACGCCGTGGTCAGGAAGTTCCACGACGAGTTGATCGAGGTGCTCAAGGAACAGCCGGTGCAGGAGAAGTTCCACAGCCTGGGCCTGGACATCATCGGCAACACGCCGCAGGAGTTTGCCGAGTTCATCAAGAAGGACATCACCAAGTGGGCCAAGGTGATCCAGGAAACCGGCGCCAAGGCCAACTGAAGCCTTCGAAAACTATTGTTTTGATAGCTGCTGACGCTCACTCTACGGGCGCTGCGGCTTGATCGTCAAGGAATTCCGATGCAGGTCGGCTACGCCGCCGAGGACGAAGCCTTTCGCGCCGAGTTGCGCGCGTGGTTCGAGACCCACTACCCGCGCTTCGTCGCCGCCTGGCCCCAGGCGCCCGACCCCAACGCCCTGGACTGGCGCCGCGCCTGGGAGGACTATGTCTGCCAGGCCGGCTGGTCCGGCCTGGGCTGGCCGCTGGCCTACGGCGGCAAGGCCTGGTCGCTCACGCGCCAGGCCATCTTTCATGAAGAGCAGGCGCGCATCGGCGCGCCGCTGGGCGTCAATCTGATCGGCCACGGCATTCTGGCGCCCACGCTGATCCACTTCGCCAGCGAGGCGCAAAAGCAGCGCTACCTGCCTGGCATCTTGTCCAACCGCGAGGTCTGGTGCCAGGGCTATTCCGAACCGGGCGCGGGCTCCGATCTGGCGGCGCTTGGCACGCGCGCCGAGCGCCGCGGCGACCACTACCTGCTGAACGGCCACAAGATCTGGACCTCGTTCGCGCACATCGCCGACTTCTGCTTCGTGCTGGCGCGCACCGACCCCGCGGCCCAGCGCCACAAGGGCATCAGCTTTCTGCTGGTGGACATGAAAAGCCCCGGCGTGCGCGTGCAGCCGATCCGCCAGATCACCGGCAAGGCCGATTTCAACGAAGTCTTTTTTGAAGACGTGCGCGTGCCGCTGGACGCGCTGGTGGGCGAGGAAAACGGCGGCTGGCGCCTGGCCATGGCGGCCGCCAGCTTCGAGCGCGGCACCTACTTCATCCCGCGCCAAGTGCGCTTTGCGCAGGAGGTCAAGGCGCTGCAGCGCCTGGCCATCGACGCCGGCGCCGATCGCGACGCCCACCTGCGCCGCGACGTGGCGCGGCTGGCGCTGGACAGCCACCTGCTGCGCCTGAAGGGGCTGCGCGCGCTCACGCTGGCGCTGCGCGGCGGCCCGCCCGGCGCCGAGGGCTCGGCCACCAAGCTGCACTGGAGCGAGGCGCACCAGCGTCTGACCAGCACAGCGGCCGAACTGCTGGGCGAGCGCGCCCTGGCTGGCCCCACGCCCGGCGGGCACGACCCGGCGGCCGCCCTGTGGGCGCGCGAGTTTTTGTGGACGCGCGCCGAAACCATTCTGGCCGGCACCTCCGAAGTGCAACGCAACATCCTGGCCGAGCAGATGCTGGGCCTGCCCAGGTAAGCCCATGGACTTTGCCCTGAACGAAGCGCAGCAGATGCTGCAGGCGTCGGCGCGCCGCTTTCTTGCCGACAACCACCCCCTGACCCGCGCGCGCCAGGCCTTGCCCTGGAGCGACGCCGCCCAGCAGCGCCTGTGGGCCGACATGGCCGACATGGGCTTTCTGGCCCTGCTGTTGCCCGAAGATCAGGGCGGCCTGGCCCTGGGCCTGACCGAAGCCAGCCTGCTGGCCGAGGAAGCCGGCCACCAGCTGCTCAACCTGCCCTGGGCCGCCAGCGCCGTCTGGCTGGCGCTGGCCTGCCGCGCCACGCCCGCCAGCGTGCCCGCGCCCCTGCGCGACGCCATGCAGGCCATGCTGGCCGGCCGGCGCGCCCTGCACGTGGTCGATGCGGGCGATGGCTGGCGGGACCACGCCGGTCAGTGCAGCGACATCGTCGTGATTCGCGAAAGCCCCGCGCCGGGCGAGCCGCTGCAGCTGGCGCTGATCGACGGCGCCGCCGTGACCGCCGCGCCCGCGCTCGACCCCACCCTGCGCCAGGCTCCGGCGCTGGCGCCTGCCGGGCCCTGGCACGCCTGGGCGCTGGACGCCGCCAGCCGCGCCCAGGCGCGCACCGGCTACCGGCTGATGCGCGCGGCCGAACTGGTCGGCGTGGCTCAGGCTGCGCTCGATCTGGCCGCCGGCTACGCCAGGGAGCGCGTGCAGTTCGGCCGGCCGATCGGCAGCAACCAGGCCATCAAGCACCAGCTGGCCAATGCCTGGATGGGCGTGGACAACGCGCGCCTGGCCGTGCTGTACGCCACCGCCGCCCTGAGCGAAAACCTGCCCGACGCCCGCTTTGCCTGCGCCGCCGCCGAGGCGAGCGCCATCGAGGGCGCGCTGCAGGCCACCCGCAGCGCCCTGCAGGTGCACGGCGGCATGGGCTTCACCTGGGAGAGCGACGTGCACCTGTACCTCAAGCGCGCCCAGCACCTGGCCACCCGTCTGGGCGGCGCCAGCCGCGCGTTGCAGCAGCTGGAGGCGCTGGCCTGGGATGCCGCGGCGAATGCGCCATCTGCGACACCGGTTTGAAGGCGTGGATCCGTGTCGCTCCGCCGATGGTCGAAAACCCGACCCCGGCGCTGACGTGACTACAGCATCGCACTCGAATTGCCATTGTTTCGATAGCGTTCGGCGCAGTCCAGAAAAGCGCCAGAAGCCAATTTCAATCGGATTGTCGGTCACCGCCCGGCACCACACCGGCCCCTTGCGGTGGTAGGCCGCGCTCCGACCCAAAGCCCCGGCGTCCGCGCTATCGTGCCTCGCCCGCCAGCGCCAGCTGCCGTGACGAAGCCTGTCGCGCGGCCTGCACCACCAGTTCCGCCAGGCGCTTGACGCCACGCGCCCGGATGCGCTCTGCCGGGCCTGAGATGCCGAGCGCCGCCACGACGCGCTGGCGTTCATCGAACACCGGCGCCGCAATGCCCCAGACGCTGGCGCGCCATTCGCCTCGGTTGACGGCGTAACCCTGCTGCCGCACGCGATCGAGCTCCATCGCCAGCGCCGAAGTGTCGGCCA
>CAZIDT010000037.1:5400-8633 GCA_964537855.1 uncultured Nitrosomonas sp. | reverse complement strand
TTTTTTATCCGCTAGCTAAGCGTAAACAAATACACTAGGTTTTCTGCAACATTTCCGCTGCGTGTTGTCGGGTAATCGTCGTGATCGTTGCGCCCCCAAGCATTCGGGCTATTTCTTCAACACGCTCTTGCGGATTCAAGGCATGAATATGACTTGAAACACTCTGAGTGTTTTTTGTATCGTTGATTTTACTGATAAGCCAATGATGATCTCCCATCGAGGCAACCTGTGGCAAATGAGTAATGCACATAATCTGATGCGTGCTGCCTAGTTGTTTAAGTAACGCACCAACCATTTCGGCTACACGTCCGCCAACTCCAGCATCTACTTCGTCAAAGATCAGCGTAGGAACGCGACTTACCTTGCTAGTCATCACTTGTATCGCCAAACTAATCCGCGATAATTCACCGCCCGAGGCAACCTTATTCAATGGGCGAGCAGGCGTATCTTTATGCGGTGACACTTGAAACTCAATCTGCTCAAACCCGTTTGCATTACCCCGATCCACTGGAATCAGTTTAATTTCAAAATAGCCTCCTGCCATCGCTAAATTTTGCATGATTTGCGTTACTTGCTGCGCAAGCAGATTTGCCATTTTAGTGCGCGCTAACGTTACCTGCTGAGCAAGTGTTTCGTAGTGTTTCCGAGCGTTTGCTTCTGCTTCCAGCAAATTCTCGCCCGCATATTCCCCAGATAAAACCTTTAACCGTTCACGTGCTGATTGGAGCAACTCAGGAAGCGATTCGATATTACAGCGATATTTTCGTGCCATGGCATGGATCGCAGCAATGCGCTCCTCAACTGCTTGTAGCCGTTGGGGATCTAAATCGAGTCGCTTTTGATAGTGTTTCAGTTCATGAACCCCTTCTTGCATTTGGACTGATGCCGATTCCAACAATTGATAAGGCGATTGTAATTGCTCATCGTAATCCAACGCTTGACGAAGTCGGGAAAGCCCGGCTTGAAATTGCCCTAATAACGCATTTTCACCCTCTGCTAATTGATCAATTAAGGATTCGACTGCCTCTGTCAAGCTAGCGCTATGAGATAAGCGTTGATGATCAGTTTGTAATAGCTGCCATTCTTCGGGATTAAAGTTGAGGTTGGTTAGCTCATCGACTTGCCAGATTAATTGTTCTTTCTCCTGCGCAAAGGATGATTGATTAGCCTCCCAAGCTAATCGTTGTTGATTTAAGCTATACCAGTGCTGATAAGCCACTCTGACTTGCGCCAATAACTCATCGTTTCCAGCAAATCCGTCGAGCAAAGCACGTTGCGCGTCACTGCGTAATAAAGATTGGTGAGCATGCTGACCATGAATATCGACTAATTGATCACCAATCGTTCGCAATTGCAGCACAGCAACTGAAATACCATTAATAAATTGACGAGACCGTCCATTGATTTCTATGACGCGACGCAAAATGCAATTACCCGGATCATCTGCAAGATCATTTTCCTGCAGCCAAAGTTGGATATCCGGTAAATGCTCAATATTAAACTCAGCAATGATCTCTGCGCGTTCGCAACCTTGTCGAACTTGCTCGGGCTCACTCTTTCCACCTAATGCAAGCATTAACGCATCGATCAGAATCGATTTGCCCGCTCCCGTTTCTCCAGTTAGTACCGTAAACCCGGATTCGAGACTCAATTCTACTCGCTCAACGATAACGAAATTTTGGATGGTCAAATGGGTCAGCATGCTGACAATCAGTGATTTTTATGTGGTATTTCACTCCACCCTAACTTCTCACGCAGCATGCGGTAATAGCTATGGTTGACTGCATGTAACAATTTGACGACTTGAGGAAAACGCCTTACCAGTATCCGATCATGCTCACCAAGATCAAACCAAGAATGGCTGTCAGAATAAATTTTGGTCTCAGTATTGTAATTGAGCATGATCTCAATTTCTGCATCGGGTCCAACCACAATTGGACGATTACTCAGCGTATGGGGACAAACGGGAACTAATTCGATTAAGTCTAAACTTGAATGCAATATAGGACCGCCCGCTGAAAGTGCGTAAGCAGTAGAACCCGTCGGTGTAGCAACGATCAATCCATCCGAGCGCAATGAATAAACATATTCACCATTAATCCGCACTTCAAATTCAATCATCCCTGTGCTAATACCGCGATGAATAACGATATCGTTAAAAGCCAACGCTTTATAAACGACTTGCCCATGCCGAATCACTTCTGCTGAAAGCAGTATGCGCTGTTCAGTAATAAACTGGCCATCGAGCATCGCTCCAAGCGTTTCTATCATGGTGTCGACTGTTAAATCAGTTAAGAATCCCAATCTACCTTGATTTACGCCAACCAAAGGAACATTATAAGGTGCCAAAATTCGAGCGATATTCAGCATCGTTCCATCCCCACCAATGACTACCGCCAGATCCGCTTCGGCACCAATTTCTTCCAACGTCAAAATGGGAAACTCGGCATGCTCCAAATTCGCAGCACTCAAACGGTCGATAATGACTCCAAACTGGCGACCAGCAAGGTATTTTGCGAGCTTGATCAGCGGACCAAGAATTTCTGGATTTTTATGTTTTCCAATTAACGCGATTTTATTAAATTGGGTGCTCATTGTTATTGAAACAAATTAAGACAGTACATATCTATTATTACACTGACACAGGCATTGTCATTATTTTGAATATTAACGTAGTCAACTCGAAAGGTAAAAAAATAATGCGGCAACAAAGCAGAGCCAAAGGGTAAGTTGAAAATGCCATGGATAAACCTGGGTTAACTTACGCTCGCTATGAATTTAATCGTGTAAAATACCCATTGATATGTTAAACGATCGTGCAAAATCTTTACTTAAAGCACTGGTGGAGCGCTTCATTCTAGATGGAGAGCCGGTAGGGTCACGCTCGCTCTCAAAATTCTCTGGACTTGATCTTAGCCCTGCAACGATTCGCAATGTCATGGTTGATCTAGAAGAAATGGGGTATATTGCCAGCCCCCATACTTCAGCAGGACGTATTCCGACCGCACTCGGCTACCGTTTCTTTGTCGATAGCCTACTGGTCGTTAAAACGTTGGAAAGTCACGAAGTAAATCATCTTGAAAATCAGCTACATCCAGATAACCCTTCCCGATTGATTAATGTTGCTTCCCAATTATTATCTGAATTGACCCGATTTGCCGGCGTAGTCGTTACCCCGAAACGTGCCGGTAGCGCAGTTTTTCGCCATATCGAATTTATGGCGCTATCTGAAA
>CAZIDT010000037.1:0-5300 GCA_964537855.1 uncultured Nitrosomonas sp. | reverse complement strand
AACGTGCCGGTAGCGCAGTTTTTCGCCATATCGAATTTATGGCGCTATCTGAAAAGCGCGTACTACTCATCCTAGTGACACCCGAGGGTGATGTACAAAACCGCATTATATTTACCGAAGCCAGCTATAACCAGACTGATTTGATTGAAGCCAGTAATTTTCTGAATCAACATTATGCAGGTTGCACACTTGAAGAAATTCGCATCCGTCTACAATCGGAATTAAAGCAACTCCGCCATGAAATGATGTTACTTATGAATGCTGCTATTGATGTCAGCAACGAAGTTATCAAAGAAAGTAGTGAAGCGGTTGTAGTTGCTGGAGAACACAAATTACTGGATGTAAAAGATCTCTCGGGCAATCTTTCTAATCTGAAACAATTGTTCGAACTATTTGAGCGTAAAACCAAATTATTACAACTGATGGATCTTAGTCGCCAGGCTCATGGTGTCAAAGTTTTCATTGGCGGAGAATCAAATGTTGCGGCATTGGATGAAGTGAGCGTCATAACGGCACCTTATGAGATCGAAGGCACAATCGTCGGTACCGTTGGTGTCATTGGCCCACGGCGAATGGCGTATGAACGTGTTATCCCTATTGTCGATATCACGGCACGATTACTTTCCAGTAGCCTCTCCCAACACTGATTAAATTTTAAGATCTATCTGTATTAACCATTTATTGCTAGTCAGAAAATAAGAAAAATCATGATGTTACCTGAACCACCTTTTCAGCATGGGTCACCGAGTCAAACTGGGGTATTATTAATCAATTTAGGAACACCGGATGCTCCAACAGCAGAAGCATTAAAGCCTTATCTACGTCAATTCCTAAGTGATCCTCGCATTATTGAAATACCGCGTTGGATTTGGTGGTTCATTCTGAATGGCATTATCCTCAACACGCGCCCCAAAAAATCGGCTGAGAAATATGCACTTGTATGGACTGAAGAGGGTTCTCCGCTTAAAGTTCACACCGAGCGCCAAACTAAATTACTAGCGCAGGCATTAACTTCAGCGATTTCCCCTGCTCCCATGGTGGAATACGCGATGAATATTGGCAATCCTTCTATTGCACAAGTTCTGGGGAAAATGAAAGCTGCAGGTTGTGATCAATTTCTGCTAGTACCGCTTTTTCCTCAGTATGCTGCAAGCAGCGTTGGCTCAGCCATGACGCACGCTTTCGCCGAATTAGCCAAACTGAGAAATATGCCTGCGGTCCGAACCATTAAACACTTCCATGATGATCATGGTTATATTGCAGCATTGGCTCGGAATGTACAGGATTATTGGGATACCCATGGGAAACCCAGTAAATTAGTCATTAGCTTTCATGGTGTACCACGCAAAACGCTTGATCAAGGTGACCCCTATCATTGCGAGTGTCAAAAAACGGGAAGACTACTAGCCGAAGCTTTAGCACTCACATCCGAAGAATATCAAGTTTGTTTCCAATCCCGCTTTGGACGGGCGAAATGGCTCACACCCTACACCACTGATATACTCGAAACACTTGGCAAACAAAAACTCAATCGAGTGGATGTGGTTTGCCCAGGTTTTGTTGCAGATTGCTTAGAAACATTGGAAGAAATTGCCATTGAAGGTAAAAAGACCTTTACCGAAGCCGGTGGTAATGAATTTCACTACATTCCTTGTTTAAATGAACACCCAGCCTGGATTAACGCACTCACGCAAATCACGCTAAACCACCTCCAAGGCTGGTCAGTACCTCAACGTACCGCTGAGGAAGCTGCGCTTTGCCGTGAGCGTGCTGCCAAGTTAGGTGCAAGCAACTAGCCATTCCAACAAAACCTGGCGAGATTACTCAGCTACCGAGCAAATTTTCCAGGGTTTTTTGATAAATTTGCGACAATCGATCAACATCTTCAAGTTCTACAGACTCATTGATTTTGTGTATTGTCGCATTACGCGGACCAAATTCAACGACCTGCGGACAGATATCTGCAATAAATCGTCCATCTGAAGTGCCACCGGTAGCAGAAAGTTGTGGGGTTATCGTGGTTACACTTTGAATGGCTTGCGTTAACGCATCAGCTAATTTTCCCCGTGGTGTCAAATAAGGCTTACCGGATAGCTCCCATGTTATCTGATATTCAAGGCCGTGCTTGTCAAGAATGTCACAAAATTGTTTTTGTAGCGACTCTGGTGTACTTACGGTCGCAAAGCGAAAGTTAAATAACAAATTGATGTGGCCCGGTATCACATTCGTAGCACCGGTACCCCCTTGAATATTGGAAATATGCCAAGTTGTCGGTGGAAAATATTCATTGCCATTATCCCACACGGTTTGCGCTAGTTCTGCAATCGCTGGAGCAGCAAGATGAATCGGATTTTTGGCCAAATGCGGATACGCAATATGTCCCTGAATACCTTTAATGATTAAATTGCCAGATAAAGATCCACGTCGACCATTTTTAATGGTATCCCCGAATTGATCCGTGCAAGTTGGCTCCCCAACGATACAAAAATCAATCAGTTCGCCACGTTCCTTGAGAATTTCAACAACTTTAACCGTCCCATCGACAGCAGGCCCTTCCTCATCTGATGTAATCAACAATGCGATGGATCCATCCGGGTCGGGATTGGAAGTTAAGAATGATTCGATCGCAGTAATAAATGCTGCCAAAGAGGCTTTCATATCGGCAGCACCTCGTCCATACAATCGATTATCCCGAATAGTCGGCACAAATGGATCGCTTTCCCACTCCCCTACCGGTCCTGTAGGAACCACATCGGTATGCCCTGCAAAGCAGACCAAAGGCTGCTTTGTGCCGCGACGCGCCCACAGATTCTCTACATCACCAAAATTTAACTTTTCGATATGAAACCCTAACGCTCGCAAACGGTTCTCCAACAACTTCTGACAGCCATCATCACGCGGCGTTAATGAGCGCCGTGAAATCAACATTTGAGCAAGGGTAAGTGTATCACCTGACATTTCTTTTCCTTTTTTTGGTTTAAGCTTTACTTCAAATAATCTGGGTCTAATAATTCTTAATCCATGCTTAATCAACAAGGCGATACATGCTGATCAGCAATTAAATATTTGCGCAACGCATTCTGCCCCCGTTCACCCCAGAAAAAATTCTTGATAAACGGATGATCAACCTTTACGACCTCTTGCAAATTCCCCAGCGCAACAATATGCTGATCAGCCAATACTGCAATACGCGTGGAAATAGCAGCCAATGTGTCGAGATCGTGCGTTACCATAACAATGGTAAGCGTTAACTCTTCCCTTAGTGAATGAATGAGATCAACAATACTTTCACTTAACGAAGGATCAAGTCCAGCAGTCGGTTCATCGAGAAAAAGCAATTCGGGATCCAATGCTAAAGCACGCGCTAAGGCAACTCGTTTCACCATACCACCCGAAAGCTCAGCTGGCATTTTATTAACATGTTCTGCGCCTACTTCAACCATTCTCAGTTTTAACATCACCAGATCATGAATCAACGCTTCATCCAGACAATGTAATTCACGCATCGGTAACGCTATATTATCAAATACAGTCAGCGCGCTAAACAAGGCACCATGCTGAAATAATACACCCGACTGATGGCGAATGCTTTTCAGTGTATCAAGGTTACATTCATAGCGAGAGCAGCCAAACATTTTCACACTGCCTTGTGTTGGCGTTTCTAAACCAAGCATTTGTCGCAACAAGGTAGTTTTACCACTACCTGATCCACCAACCAAGGATAAGACCTCACCTTTATGGACAGTCAAATTGATATTACGATGCACAACATGCTCGCCAAATTGAGTATAGAGTCCATTGAGTTCAATAATAGCGCTAGACTCGTCCATTACCGAGTAAACCTGAGCCCAACATTGGAGAACAAAATAGCGAAAATTGCATCAATCAAGATTACCGCAGTAATCGAGGTCACGACCGAATTGGTTGTTCCTTCCCCTAAACTTTCGGTATTTGGCTTGATGCGGAGTCCATAGTGACATGCAATGAGAGCAATTGACATACCACAAACCAAACCTTTCCCCAGACCAATCCACACATTAGCGACGGGTACCGCATTGGGTAAATTCATCAATGCATACTGATAGCTCAGTCCAATTTGCAAATCCGCAGCAAGAATGCCACCCAGTAATGCGGAAGCACTAGTCCAAACCACTACTAATGGCATGGCAATACCTAATCCGATGATTTTGGGAAGTACTAAGCGCATGCTATGTGGAATACCCATCACCGTCATCGCGTCTAATTCTTCTGTGACACGCATTACACCAAGTTGTGCGGTCATCGAAGAACCTGAGCGACCTGCGACAAGAATTGCTGCCAACATCGGCCCTAGCTCCCGAATGATGCTCATGCCGAGAATATTAACGATGAACACATCGGCTCCAAACGTATGGAGTTGCTGCGACATTAAATAACTCAACACAATCCCGATTAGAAAACCGACAACTGCTGTAATCCCGAGCGCTTGTGCGCCAGTCCGATATAAATTCGCGGAAATTTCGCGTAATGGAATTTGCCGAGGGTGTCGAATCAGATAGAACAAATCTAAAATGACTTGTCCAAGCAGCGTAATGATTCCAGTCAAGTGATTCCAAAATAGGAAAAACCGCTTTCCCAGAAAAACCACAGGCCAAAGCAAGTCAGGTTGCCATTTTGTTTTCGATAATTTTTGTGAAGATTGCGCTAAATGATCGAATAGTTTCTCTTGTTCTATTCGAAGTAACAAATTGGTGGGGCGCTGCTTTCCCCAAGATCGCCAGATCATTGCCAGCCCCACATGATCAAGCGCGTCAATTCCGGTTAAATCCCATTGGATATTGGGTTGATTGGCAAAATACGTCAATTGAGACGATAGCTTCTTGATTTCGCTTGTTAACGCTGCAAGGGTATAACTCCCCGACAGTTTTAATGAATGAACTCCTCCCTCAGTTGTTAACTGATACCAAGGTGAGGCTTGAAATTTTTCTGACGCATTTAACATGGATTGATTAAGCTAGCATACTCAATTGTTATTCTCCAAATTAACTGAGTTTCAACCAGTTATTGCACAAATTGTTCTAGCGTGATTTAGATAAAATGTTCTGCTTTTTACAGTGTAATGCAATAGATAAAAAAGAGACACTCGGATTATTCATTTCACCGTGCTTGATCTAGTTTTGCTAAAATGCGCCAAAATTTAAACTATATAAATGAGCGTGGTGTTCATACATGAGCGCCCAATTGTGGGTTTATCAAATACCTTGGGGAGGGTAATTCATGAATCTATTCAGTAAAAAATATTGGATAAAAGGATTCTTAAC
>CAZIDT010000036.1:0-8725 GCA_964537855.1 uncultured Nitrosomonas sp. | reverse complement strand
AAGAAGCGGTTAAAGAGGCGCGTTCGGCAGGTTTCTTAGGTAATAATATTTTAGGGTCGAATTTTAGTTTTCAGCTTTATAACCATCATGGCTATGGTGCATATATATGTGGTGAAGAAACCGCATTATTGGAGTCGATAGAAGGAAAAAAGGGTCAACCACGGTTTAAACCACCTTTTCCAGCAAATTTTGGCTTATATGGGAAGCCTACAACGATTAATAATACAGAAACATTTTCATCAGTACCGTGGATTATTCTGAATGGGGGTGAGAAGTATTTGGAATTAGGAAAACCGAACAACGGTGGAACTAAGATTTTTTCTGTATCTGGACATATTAATAAGCCCGGAAATTATGAAATACCAATGGGAACTCCCTTTGCGGAATTATTAGAATTAGCAGGGGGGATGCGAGGTGGACGAAAATTAAAAGGTTGCATTCCAGGTGGTTCATCAATGCCAATTCTACCTGGAGAGGTGATGATGAATACAAATATGGATTACGACTCAATTGCGAAAGCGGGTTCTATGCTTGGTTCAGGTGCTGTGATCATTATGGATGATACGACTTGTATGGTTAGAGCGCTGGAAAGATTGGCCTATTTTTATTATGAGGAGTCCTGTGGTCAGTGCACACCTTGTAGAGAGGGAACAGGATGGCTGTACCGAATTATTAACCGGATTGAACATGGGAAAGGTAGGCAAGAAGATTTGGATTTGCTTGATAATCTTGCTGATAATATACAGGGAAGAACGATTTGCGCATTAGGTGACGCTGCAGCAATGCCTGTACGAGCTATGTTAAAACATTTTCGTGACGAGTTTGCTTATCACATTGAATACAAAAAATGTATGGTGTGATGAGTACTAAAATTTTTACCTTTCAATAATAAAATAAGAATTTTTGAGTTAGCTGATCGATGATTAATATCGAAATTAATGGAAAACAATTGGAAGTGCCCAAAGGGAGCACTGTAATGGATGCTGCAAAACAGTTGGGAATTTATATTCCACATTTTTGCTACCATAAAAAATTGTCAATAGCAGCCAATTGCAGAATGTGCCTGGTGCAGATAGAAAAGGCTCCTAAGCCTCTGCCAGCATGTGCAACACCTGCAACAGAAGGGATGAAAATATTTACTCATTCTGATCAAGCTGTTCTAGCCCAGAAAGGTGTTATGGAGTTTTTATTGATTAATCACCCACTCGATTGCCCAATTTGTGATCAGGGTGGTGAATGTCAATTGCAAGATCTTGCTGTTGGTTATGGTGAAAGCGCTTCTCGCTACCAAGAGGTAAAACGAGTTGTTACGAATAAAAATCTTGGCCCACTTATCTCAACAGACATGACTCGTTGCATACACTGCACACGTTGTGTTCGGTTTGGACAAGAGATTGCCGGAATTATGGAACTTGGCATGAGTGGTCGTGGTGAACATTCTGAGATTTTATCGTTTGTTGGAAAGACGGTTGATTCTGAGTTGTCAGGGAATGTAATTGATCTTTGTCCTGTTGGCGCATTAGTGAGTAAACCTTTTCGATATTCGGCTCGAACATGGGAATTATCACGTAGAAAATCGATTAGCCCTCATTGTGGCTTAGGTAGCAATCTAATTGTTCAAGTTAAACAAAATCAAGTCATGCGAGTTTTGCCTCGTGAAAACGAGGAAATTAATGAATGCTGGTTATCCGATAAAGATCGATTCTCTTATGAGGGTTTGAATTCTGAAGATCGTTTAACTAAACCAATGATTAAAAGAAACAATCAATGGGTAGTGTGTGATTGGCAAGAAGCGCTTCTGTTCGTTGTTCAGAATCTGAAAGCCTGTGTTAGCAATTATGGTGGAAAAGCAATCGGCGCACTGGGTTCTCCTCACAGTACTCTTGAAGAACTTTATCTGTTACAGAGACTGATAAGAGCGTTAGGAAGTAATAGTATCGATCATCGCGTACGACAATCTGATTTTCGAATTGATGATTATCAGCAGGGAATTCCATGGTTAGGTATGTCTATTGCTGAAATTCCGAATTTAAAATCGATATTAATTATTGGTAGTACTTTGCGGAAAGATCATCCCCTTTTGGCATTGAGAGTGCGCCAAGCTGTAAAAAATGGAGCACAGTTAAATATAGTCAATTCGGTTGATGATGATTTACTGACGAAGGTAGCTCAACGTGCGATTGTTGCACCTTCCGAATTGGTAAGGACATTAGCACAAATTCTTAAAGCAATAATTGAATATCGATATGTTGAGGTTACAGACAAACTCAAAGAAACGCTTGCAAAAGTAAATGTTACGGATACAACAAAAGCGATTGCTAATAACTTAATATCCAATCAACCTTCTGGTATTTTTCTAGGGAATTTATCTCAGCATCATCCTGATTACAGTGAGATTTATTTGCTCGCACAAGAAATAGCTAAAGTTACTGGTGCTAAATTAGGCATTTTAGGAGAGGCAGCTAATAGTGTAGGCGCATACGTTGCAGGCGCAATTCCTAACTGGAAATTGAGCAATTTAACTAAAGATAATAAAGAAACTGGATTAAATGCATTCCAAATGCTGGATTCTGAAACAGCAATGGTGTGTAAGGCGTATATTCTTATGAATTTAGAACCAGAATATGATACCTATAATTCTCAATCAGCTCTGGAAAAAATTAAGAATGCGGAGTTTGTAGTATCGTTGAGTAGCTATAAAGGCAATATCATGGATTATGCTGACGCTATTTTGCCGATCGCACCATTTAGTGAAACATCAGGAACGTTTATTAACACAGAAGGGCGTATTCAGAGTTTTAATGGGGTTGTTCCTCCTCTAGCAGAAGCGAGGCCAGCTTGGAAAATTTTACGAGTATTAGCGAATTTACTTGAATTAGAAGGCTTTAGTTATGAAACTTCAGAGCAAGTCTGTAGCGAACTTTTATCGAATTACGGTGATGTATTAGACCATTTAAACAATGCAATCAATGAATTTGTAGTTAATTTAAACGAAATCAATGTAAATGCTATTGAAAGGATTGGCGAGGTAAATACCTATCAATCCGATCCTATTGTACGTCGTGCTTTATCATTACAATTAACACGTGATGCCCAATACCCTAGAGCAATCATATCATCTTCCTTAATGGAAAAATTAGGGCTAAAAGTTGGTGATAAAATAAAAATAAAACAAGGAATGGGTGAAAGTCAACTCGAGGTCGAGCAGAATGAATCGATTCCTGATAACTGCATTCGTATCGCAAGTGCTTTTAATCAAACCGCAACATTAGGTGGTATGTTCGGAAAAGTA
The DNA here is from genome assembly GCA_964537855.1 of uncultured Nitrosomonas sp. Taxonomy (GTDB): domain Bacteria; phylum Pseudomonadota; class Gammaproteobacteria; order Burkholderiales; family Nitrosomonadaceae; genus Nitrosomonas. Next base: position 5,433 of record CAZIDT010000036.1, on the reverse strand, counting down.
TCTGTTGAACGATTGTAATCGAGCAAATTAAGGTCTGTTAATGGAATATATACAAGAATGGTTTGAACAATTGTTTGGATCTGCTCTAGGATCAACATTGTTTTTGTTCGCTGAAAATCTAGTCTATATTTTTGCAATTGTAGTACCTCTACTTTTAGGTGTTGCCTATTTGACATTTGCAGAAAGAAAAATTATTGCGTATATGCAAATTAGGCTCGGACCTAATCGAGTCACCTTTTTCGGAATTTCTTGGTTGAGAGGATGGGGGCAGCCAATTGCTGATGCAGTAAAAGCAATTATGAAGGAAATTATTGTTCCAACTGGAGCTAATAAGTTCTTATTTCTTCTTGCGCCAGTAATAACGATTGCACCTGCGCTTGCAGCGTGGGCTGTTGTACCTTTCTCTCCAGAGTTGGTTTTGGCTGATATTAATGCGGGTTTGCTTTATATTCTCGCTATGACATCATTAGGCGTTTATGGTGTCATTATTGCTGGTTGGGCTTCTAATTCAAAGTATGCTTTCCTAGGATCAATGCGTTCAGCAGCTCAAGTGGTTTCATATGAACTCGCGATGGGCTTTGCACTAGTCTGTGTGTTAATGATGTCTAGCAGTTTAAATCTTGGCGATATAGTTTTAGGGCAGCAGGGTGATAGTTTTCTGAATTGGTATTTGATACCACTATTTCCGATGTTTTTAGTTTATTTTATATCGGGCGTTGCGGAAACAAATCGTGCCCCCTTTGATGTAGCAGAAGGTGAATCTGAGATTGTTGCCGGATTTCATGTGGATTATTCAGGTATGGCCTTTACTGTCTTTTTCCTGGCTGAATATGCAAATATGATATTAGTTGCAACATTAACGAGTATCATGTTTCTGGGAGGATGGTTGCCACCATTTAATTTTGCACCATTCACTTACATACCAGGGATAGTTTGGTTATTGCTGAAGATCGCTTTTATATTATTTTTCTTTTTATGGTTTCGTGCAACATTTCCTCGTTATCGATATGATCAGATCATGAGGTTAGGTTGGAAAATTTTTATCCCAATTACTTTGGTTTGGATAGTCTTGGTCGGAATGATTATGCAGTTGCCAGTTTCAATACGAGATACTTTCCCTCTTAATTTGTGGTTTAACTGAGATATTAACGATATGGAACGAATCAAGCATTTTTTTAAGTCATTTCTTTTGTTCGAATTGTTAAAAGGAATGAAAGTTACTGGGCGATATCTATTTGCGCCTAAAATTACTATTAATTATCCTGAAGAAAAAACACCACAATCTCCTCGTTTTAGGGGTTTACATGCATTACGTCGTTACCCAAATGGCGAAGAACGTTGTATAGCCTGTAAATTATGTGAAGCCGTTTGTCCAGCTATGGCAATCACAATTGAATCCGAGCAGCGAGAGGATGGTACTCGCCGTACTACACGATACGATATCGATATGATTAAGTGTATTTTTTGTGGTTTTTGTGAAGAAGCCTGTCCTGTCGATGCCATCGTTGAAACACGTGTACTTGAATATCATGGTGAAATTCGTGGTGATCTAACATATACAAAAGAGATGCTACTTGCAGTTGGGGATCGATACGAGCAGCAAATTGCAAAAGATCGTGAAGTAGATGCACGCTACCGATAATTTTTATATATGAACGCACAAGATACAATTTTTTATTTCTTTTCAGCGGTACTGATTTTAGCAGCACTCGGTGTTATTACATTTCGTAATCCAGTATATGCAGCATTGTTATTGGTATTAGCATTCTTTTCTTCTGCAGGCATATGGCTATTATTAGAAGCTGAGTTTCTGGCAATCGCGTTAGTTTTGGTTTATGTTGGTGCAGTAATGGTTTTATTCCTGTTTGTAGTGATGATGTTAGATATTAATCTAGATAAATTACGAGAAGGATTTTGGAAGTGGTTTCCTTTTGGAGCTCTAATAGCAGCAGTTATTGCTGTAGAGATAGGATTAGTAATGATGGGAGATCAATTCAAGCAAATAAGCCCACTGCAGCCAAAATCAGCTGATTATAGTAATACGAAGGAATTAGGACGATTAATTTATACCGAGTATGTTTATGTTTTTGAATTAGCTGCGGTTATTTTACTCGTTGCAATGGTGGCAGCCATTGCGCTGACTTTAAGGCATCGTACTGATAAAAGGTCTCCTAATCCATCTAGTCAGGTTAAAGTTAAAAGAAATGATCGTATTAGATTAGTTAGCATGGCACCTGAAACAAAAGAATGAGTGCCATGATTGATATAAAGAATCTATGGTACTCTAAAAATAATAGGTGAAATTTTGGTCTCTTTATCTCATTACCTCATACTTGCTGCAATCTTATTTTCAATTGGGGTTGTTGGAATTTTTCTCAATCGAAAAAATGTAATTATTATCCTGATGTCGATAGAACTAATGTTATTGGCTGTTAATATCAATTTTGTTGCTTTTTCTCATTTTCTACAGGACACAGCAGGCCAAATTTTTGTCTTTTTTATTTTGACGGTTGCCGCAGCAGAAGCAGCAATTGGGCTTGCGATTCTGGTGGTATTGTTCCGAAATCTTCGAACGATTAATGTAGATGATTTGAGTGAACTTAAAGGGTAAATATTTTTTAAAAAAAGATCATAAAAAATTTAATTTATTAACTCAATGAAAGAACTATATTTGTTAGTGCCGTTGGCACCACTATTCGGAGCCATAATAGCGGGATTATTTGGACGCTTTATTGGGGCTACCTGGAGTCATCGCGTAACAATTGTTTTGGTTTCTGTCTCGCTAATTGCATCATTAATTATTTTCCAGGATGTCATTCAGGCTGGGAATATTTTTAATGGAACGATTTATACATGGTTAGTTTTAGGTGAAACAGAATTTGAAGTTGGTTTTTTAATAGATCCACTTTCAGTCACTATGATGGTAGTGGTTAATCTGGTTTCGTTAATGGTGCATATTTATACGATTGGGTATATGCAAGGAGATCCAGGTTATCAACGCTTTTTCAGCTATATATCACTATTCACTTTTTCAATGCTGATGTTAGTGATGTCCAATAATTTTCTTCAGCTATTTTTTGGATGGGAAGCGGTAGGATTAGTATCGTATTTATTGATCGGGTTTTGGTATACCAGACCCACAGCAATTTACGCAAATTTAAAAGCATTTCTTGTTAATCGGGTAGGTGATTTTGGTTTTCTTCTAGGAATTGGTTTGGTACTGGCATATTTCGGTACATTGGATTATGAGATCGTTTTTGCACATGCAGAATATATGGCAAAGCACTCAATTGAAATTATTCCAGGATATTCTTGGATGTTATTAACGGTAATTTGCTTGTTGTTATTTGTTGGTGCAATGGGGAAATCAGCACAATTCCCACTGCACGTATGGTTACCTGATTCAATGGAAGGACCTACCCCTATATCCGCCTTGATACATGCCGCGACGATGGTAACTGCCGGTATTTTTATGGTAGCTAGGATGTCTCCCCTTTTTGAATTGTCTGAGGTGGCTTTATCGACAGTTATTGTTATTGGTGGAATTACAACGCTATTTATGGCGTTAGTTGCTGTGGTTCAAAATGATATTAAGCGAGTTGTTGCATTTTCGACACTATCACAACTTGGGTATATGACAGTAGCTCTAGGTGCTTCAGCTTATTCGATTGCAATTTTTCATCTCATGACGCATGCGTTCTTCAAAGCAGTTCTATTCCTCGGAGCGGGTTCTGTGATTATTGCAATGCATCATGAACAAGATATGAGAAAAATGGGTGGATTAAAGAAATATATGCCTATAACTTACTGGACCATGTTTATAGCTGCACTTGCAAGTGCAGGGGTTCCAGGTTTTTCAGGCTTTTTTTCTAAGGATGCCATTATTGAAGCTGCAAAATTTACAGAAATCCCCGGTGGAGGATTTGCATATTTCTGCGTCCTTGCAACCGTATTTGTGACTGCTCTATATACTTTCCGATTGATGATTATGACCTTCCATGGTAGGGAACGCATGGATCATCATACGCGTGAACATCTCCATGAATCTCCCTGGGTAGTGACAGTTCCGCTGATCGTATTGGCAATACCAACGGTAGTATCAGGATGGATTATAGGTTCTTTTGTTTTTGGTAATTATTTTGGGAATTCAATCTACTTTTTATCTGAGCATGAAACAATGCTGAAATTAGAGGCAGAATTTTCTGGTGTACTCGGAATGATGTTGCATGCACTAGGTACTGCCCCATTTTGGCTTTCGGTTGGAGGAATTTTTACCGCTTGGTATCTCTATGCATATAAAACAGAAATCCCTCTCAAAATTAAATCTATATCCGGTCCAATTTATAATTTGCTTGATCGGAAATACTATATTGATGAACTTTATTCATTAATATTCGCAAATGGAACACGGTCGCTAGGAACCGTGTTATGGAAAATAGGGGATGTGAAAATTATTGATGGCCTAATCGTAAACGGCTCGGCTAAATTGGTAGGATGGATTGCTTCCTGGGTTCGCCTTTTTCAATCGGGTTATATTTATCATTACGCATTTACAATGATTGTAGGGATTTTTATATTGATGAGTTTATGGTTGTATCATTCATGATAATGAATTCAACTATATTCCCTCAATGCTGTAAATCATTGCGTAGTATCGAAGAGAAAAATAATAAACGCTAATTTTAATCAAATGGATTTGTCATGCTGTTTGGATTTCCAATTCTAAGTGTAGTCATCTGGTTACCTATCATCTTTGGTCTTGTCGTACTAATCATTGGTAATGGCCATAGAGTGGTATTAGTACGTTGGATTTCTCTATTAGGCGCTACTTTGGGTTTTTTAGTCGCGGCCCCCTTATATACAGAATTTGATTCCACATTAAGTAGCATGCAATTTGTAGAGCAACACGTGTGGTTCGAGCGTTTTAATGTTTATTATCATCTTGGTGTTGACGGTATTTCGATGCCTTTGATATTACTTAACTGCTTAATTACACCATTGGTCGTAATTGCAGGTTGGGAGGTAATACGCGATCGTACCTCGCAATATCTAGGTGCATTCTTGATTATGTCAGGGATTGTCAATGGCGTATTTGCGTCACTGGATGCAGTACTTTTTTATACTTTCTGGGAAGCATCTTTAATTCCAATGTTTATTATTATTGGTGTTTGGGGTGGTCCAAACCGAGTATATGCTGCGATTAAATTTTTTCTTTACACGCTTCTTGGCTCGTTGTTGATGCTGGTTGCTTTACTTTATTTGTATCATGCATCGGAAGGTAGCTTCTCTATACTAAATTATCACCAACTCCCTTTAGGGATGACACCACAAATACTTATCTTTGTTGCATTCTTGTTAGCATTTGCTGTCAAGGTGCCAATGTGGCCAGTTCATACATGGTTACCCGACGCACACGTAGAAGCTCCAACTGGA
>CAZIDT010000035.1:0-8821 GCA_964537855.1 uncultured Nitrosomonas sp. | reverse complement strand
ATCAATCGATTTAATTCACATCATTAATTTTTTTAAGGAGATTTAATCATGACACAAGAGATGCGTGGTTCTGAAAAAATGAAAGCAACATGCCAAACCATGGCAAGCTTGACACCTGAACAGATAGCTCAAGTTGCCGGCGGATTTTCATGGTCTGGGAGTATTGCTCCATACTGGTTGATCAATGGGATACCGTTTGATCCTCACTTTATTAAGTTTCAGCCTTTACAGCTGAATGAATCCCAAATAAATCAGCAATTATTCTAAAAGGAGCATAGCGATGGGGCCAACCGGATCATCTCGCATTTTACAGATTCACCCTTCTCGGCAATGTAATTTGAGTTGTCTCCATTGCTATTCCTCTTCCTCTCCGCACGAGAAGGAGCATCTAACGCTTAAGTTATTATGTGATGCGATGTCTGATGCTGCAGAGGAAGGTTTTAATTACGTTAGCCTTTCGGGTGGCGAGCCAATGCTTTACAAGCCGTTAGTAGAGTTGCTTGAACATGCGCGCCAACTGGGAATGCGAACAGCCGTTACAACGAATGGCATGTTGTTAACCGAGCAGAAAGTTGCACAACTGCGTGAGGTTGTCGATGTGCTTGCCATCAGTATTGATGGGGTACCCTCCTCTCATAACCGGATTCGTGGTTCTCAGATCGCGTTTGATACGATGAAGTCACGTTTACCTTTATTACGAGCAGAGGGTTTGACGTTTGGTTTCATTTTTACGCTAACGCAATATAACTTGGATGAGCTTAATTGGGTTCGCAAATTCGCGATGGGTGAAGGGGCAAAATTACTGCAAATTCATCCCCTCGAAGAAGTAGGCAATGCAGCGACTCGATTAAAAGGGAGTTCGCCGGATGCTACCGAAAGTGCTTATGCCTGGATTCTTGCACAGCAAAAAATCGATAGCGATATCAAAATCCAAGTTGACCTTGCTTTTAGCGAAGTGATTAAGCAGCACCCAGAACTCGTATTTGCGGGTGACTGCTCTAATCTAGAAACAAAGCCGTTTGGCGAGCTCATTTCACCACTGGTCATTGAGGCAGATGGAACAGTCAGCCCGATTCAACATGGGTTTTCGCGGAATTTTTCAGTGGGTAATTTAAAAGCATTTCCTCTGAGTACCTTATTGGAAGATTGGCGAGAATATAGCTTGCCAGCTTTCCATGCACTGTGTCGTGAAGTTTATGAAGAAATTGCGAATACTCCCTCACCTTTCTTCTTGAATTGGAATAGTCTGATTGGCAAAAGAGCGGAATCTGCTTTATTTAATCCGCAAAATCAAATTAAACAATTTATGGTGGTGTGAGTTTTTACACAGTGAATTTTATTCAGAAGCAGTAAGTTAATGCTTACAGGGTTAACTTAATAGAGAAAGTTCAGTCAACCTTGAATGAGGTTAATTCAATTAAATTGTTTAGGAGAATAATCATGAATGAATTTGATTTTGATGAATCTGTTTCTTTAGACGAAATTGAAGTCCATGCGCTGACCGCTGATGAATTAAGCTTGATTGCGGGCGGGATGATGAAAATGGATGAGGGGGTTAATGTCGGTAAGCTTGCTTCATATAAAGAAATGTATGGCGAAATGTGGTTCTAATGAATAGTGGTTCGGTGCAATAGCAATATTGTTCGCTATTGCACCATTATTTGAATAGATTGACTTTTCATTTCAGGGAGTCTGTGCATGGCACAACCGCTTTTTCGTTCTGAGGCAATCGCCCATCAGCAAGATGCTCGACAAGGTGAAGTGCTGATTGCGCGATCATTGACGATCCATTTGTTTGTCTGGGTGGCGCTTATTTTTACCCTTGGATTGCTGGCTTTTGCCTATTGGGGCGAATATACGCGTAAAGCACATGTTGTCGGGTATTTATCCCCAACGACGGGAATGATTCGAATTTACTCCCCTCAAATGGGTGTGGTTCAGGAAAAACATGTGCGTGAAGGCCAGCATGTGAAGCAAGGCGATCCTTTGCTGACCATTTCGAGTGAACGAACTACAGCCAATGCGCGTGAGGGCCAAGCCGCGATGCTCACCGAATTGAAGCAGCGTCAAACAAGTTTACGTCTTGAACAAAGTAAACAAAGTGAAATCGATTCGCTAGCAGGGCATGGCGTTACTGCTAGAATTCGTGGGCTTGAAAGCGAAATTCGTGAGACACAAGCACAAATTGCTTTGCAATCAAGTCGGGTTGCTAGCGCTGAGCGCATGGTGGCACGTTATCAACGATTGGTTGCTGAGCGTTTTATGTCAGAGGTTGCGTTACAGCAGAAACAAGAAGAATTGCTGGATCAGCGTAACCATTTGGCGCAAATTAAACGAAATATGGCGAGTTTGAGCCGGGAATTAAACACTGCTCGTTCTGAATTATCCGCAGTGGGGTTGAAACAGGCAAATAACCAAGCCGCCATTGCACGACAAATTTCTGAATTGGAGCAACAACTCACCGAAACCGATTTGCGGCGCAGTGTCGTTTTGACTGCACCAACGGAAGGGATCGTTACAGCCCTTCTAGCGGAGATGGGACAAATTGCGCAACCGAATCTTCCACTGCTTTCCATTTTGCCTGCGGGCGCTGTGTTACAAGCCCAATTACTCGTGCCAACCCATTCGGTTGGATTTATTAAACCTGGCCAAGCCGTTTCGCTGCGGTATCAGGCCTTTCCTTATCAACGATTTGGGCATCATTTGGGAGAAATAAAGGAAGTGAGCCGTGCGGTCATTCAACCGAATGAAGCAAATTTGCCCGTGCCAATCCAAGAATCGGTTTATCGCGTGACTGTTCGTTTACCACAGCAACAAATTCTCGCCTATGGCCAGGGAGTACCTCTGCAGCCTGAGATGGTTCTGGATGCAGATATTCATCTTGATCGGCGGCGTTTGATCGAATGGGTGTTTGATCCTTTATTATCCATTACAGGGCGTATTTGATTATGCTGCAATTTTCTTTATTAAATCGAACTCCCGTTATCCTACAAACTGAGGCTGCAGAGTGTGGGTTAGCTTGTTTGGCGATGATTGCGAGTTATCATGGTCATCAAATCAATCTGAATGGGTTACGGGCGCAACATGCGGCTTCTTTGCGGGGTTCGACGCTCGCTGATTTGATTCAGATTGCCGATCAATTGCAATTGGCTTCAAGGCCATTACGTCTCGAATTGGATCACTTAACCGAATTGAAATTGCCGTGTATTTTGCACTGGGATTTCAATCATTTTGTTGTGTTGACGCGAGTGCAACGTGATCGGGTTACTGTTCATGATCCAGCGTCGGGTGAGCGCGATTTGACTTTAGCTGAATTTTCAAAGCATTTTACCGGAATTGCCCTTGAGCTTGCGCCAACCAGTGCATTTATTGCACGCAATGAAATGCAGCGTGTCCGACTCCGATCTTTGATTGGTCGCCTTCAGGGGTTGGGCGGCACCATTGCTCAAATTTTGATCCTTGCTCTGATTCTGCAGGTTTTTGCAATTTTGGCACCTTTTTATATGCAATGGGTGGTTGATCATGCGTTGGTTGCTCAGGATTATGACCTTGTCACTATCTTGGGAGTTGGTTTTCTCTTGCTGGCCATCGTGCAGGTAAGTGTATCGACCATGCGATCTTGGGTTTTGATGGTGTTGAGCACAACCCTCAATTTACAGATGATGACGAATTTGTTTCGCCATTTGATTCGTTTACCGATGCAGTGGTTCAATAAACGCCATATCGGGGATATCGTGTCCCGGTTTGATTCGCTGAATGTTATCCAACGAACCTTAACCACCGGTTTTCTCGAGGCATTGATTGATGGTGTGATGGTGTTGATTACACTTGGCATGATGCTGTTTTATAACCTAAAGCTTGCTTTGGTTGCATTGATTGCTGCAACACTCTATGGATTGCTGCGCATAACCTTATACCGTCCCCTTCGTTTAGCGACCGAGGATCATATCGTGAGGGGGGCAAAACAACAAAGCCATTTCTTGGAAACCGTGCGGGGAATGCAAAGTATTAAATTGTTTGCCTATGAGGCATCCCGTGCTGCGAGTTGGCAGAATTTAGTGATCGACCAGTTTAACGCGAACATCCGAACTCAGCGTTTGAATATTTTGTATCAGGGGTTGAATGGTCTTTTATTTGGCTTGGAGAATATCATTACCATTTGGATTGGTGCGATGTTAATACTCGATACATCAAATGGAAGTGGATTTTCGATCGGAATGTTATTTGCGTTTATTGCTTATAAAACTCAGTTTGTCCAAAGGATTTCAGCGTTGATTGAGAAAGGCCTAGAACTCCGTATGTTGGATCTCCATACCGAAAGAGTGGGGGATGTCGCCCTTGCACCGATTGAACAAATGGATGAATTGCGTCCTACCCTTTCCCAACCTTTTTCTGGACAAATCGAGGTTAAGCATTTGGCTTTTCGGCATACAGAAACGGATCGTCCGATATTGCAAGATATTAGTTTTAGTGTTCAGGCAGGTGAATCTATTGCGATTGTCGGACCATCTGGTTGTGGTAAAACAACATTGATTAAACTGATGTTAGGTTTGTTGCAACCGACAAGTGGGCAAATTGAAGTTGATGGCGTACCGTTGAATCGAATTGGAATGACTCGATATCGTCAGGCCGTCGCGAGTGTGATGCAAGATGATCAGCTATTTGCTGGTTCTATTGCTGAGAATATTTGTTTCTTTGATGCGTGCCCTGATTTTGAGCGAATCCAGGAAAGCACCAGACTTGCTGCGATTTATCAAGATATTATGGAAATGCCGATGCAGTTTAATACGCTGGTCGGTGACATGGGAGCTATTTTATCGGGTGGGCAGAAGCAGCGGTTGTTGCTAGCGCGCGCATTATATCGAAAGCCCGCGATCCTTTTCTTGGATGAAGCGACAAGTCATCTTGATATTCACTGTGAGCGGGATGTCAATCATGCCATCCGTGCCCTCAGGCTAACACGAATTATCGTTGCGCATCGCCCTGAGACCATCGCGAGTGCGGATCGAGTAATTAGATTGCTGGCTGGTAAAGTGGTAAGTGATACGGTAATCCCTGCTGTTGCTGATCAGAATTTAAGATCGAGCTTAGATGGGATGGAAGATAAATATATTGCTGTAGCAAACTAAGTCCTAAGATTTTTATCTAAAAATTAATTCTAGTGACTCCCACTGAAAATTGAATTATCAGTTGCCAGCAAGGGTGATGATTAATATTCATGCAAATGTTGTTTTTTTATCGGATGAGTGGATCTAACATATTGGAAACATTACTAGAAAATAAATTTCTATTTTGTTGATATCTGATTGTTGTTATAATAATGCTTATATCAGGGGTGGGCTTATTAGCCCATTTTTTATTTGTGGTTGCGCTATGGCTTTGTACGAATTATTGGATTCAACGCTGAACAATATGGGTTATGAATTGGTAGATGTGGAGTTCTCATCATCTGGCAAGTTGTTGCGTGTATTTGTAGATAAGGAAGGTGGAATCTCGATTGACGATTGTGTGACAATCAGTAACCATTTGAGTCGATTGCTGGCGGTGGAACAGATTGATTATGGACGACTAGAGGTTTCTTCGCCGGGTTTAGACCGGCCACTTAGGAAAGAACGTGATTTTGTGCGTTTTTTGGGCAGACTGATTAAGGTGAAATCCCATATTGCTTTGCAAGGCCAGAGGAATTTTGTTGGGGTTCTGCGAGAAGTGAGTGACGGTAAATTAGGCTTGGAGATAGAAGGGAAAATCCTACACATTGAGTTAAATAATTTAGATAAAGCACGGTTGGTTCCAGAACTATAGGCGCAATAAACATTTGGTTGGAGGAATATGAGCCGCGAGATTTTACTATTGGTTGATGCATTGGCGCATGAAAAGAATGTCAGTAAAACTGTTGTTTTTACTGCTTTGGAAATGGCGTTAGCGTCGGCTACAAAAAAGCATTTCCGTGAAGATATTGAAGTACAGGTGAAAATAGAAAGAGATACAGGAAATTACCGATGCTTCCAGAGTAAACAGGTTGTGCCAGATGATGCATTAGAGAACCCTTCTCGGCAAATTGCTTTGAGTGAAGCGTTGAAGCTTAAAGCTGAGATAACATTAGGTGATTTTATTGAAGAACCTATAGAAACGTTAGAGTTTGATCGAATCGGTGCGCAAGCTGCAAAGCAGGTTATTTTTCAAAAAATTCGAGACGCCGAGCGAGAGCAAAACTTGAATGATTTTCTTGATCGTAAGGAATATTTGATTTCGGGTACGATTAAGCGTATGGAACGTGGTAATGCCATTGTGGAATCGGGTAGAATCGAAGCGATTTTACCTCGTGATCAAATGATACCTAAAGAAAATTTGAGAGTGGGGGATCGAGTTCGTGGCTATCTTCAGAAAGTCGACCGGAGTTCGCGTGGCCCGAGCCTGGTTATATCTCGAATTTCTCCAGAATTTTTGATTAAACTATTTCAATTAGAGGTGCCTGAGATAGAGGAGAAATTACTGGAAATTAAAGCTGCAGCGAGAGATCCGGGTTCACGTGCCAAAATTGCTGTGAAATCGAACGATTCACGAATTGATCCTATTGGTACTTGTGTTGGAATGCGTGGTTCAAGAGTTCAGTCGGTTATAACGGAATTGACAGGTGAACGGATTGATATCATTCTATGGTCCGAAGATCCTGCTACTTATGTAGTTAATGCGCTTGCTCCAGCAGAAATTAGTAGCATCGTTGTCGATGAAGATAAGCATGCTATGGATATCGTTGTCAATGAGGAAAATTTAGCTCAGGCCATTGGACGGGGTGGTCAGAATGTGCGTCTCGCTTCTGAGTTGACGGGCTGGGTATTGAATATCGTGACAGAAGAGGAGTCGCAGAAACGGAATGAAGAAGAGGCTTCTATCATTAGTAAACTGTTCATGGATAAATTGGATGTTGATGAAGAAGTGGCAGCTATCCTTGTGGAGGAAGGTTTTTCTACACTAGAAGAAATTGCCTATGTTCCGCTCGAAGAAATGCTAGAAATCGAAGCGCTTGATGAAGAAACAATAACTGAATTACGTCATAGAGCAAGTAATGCGTTGTTAACAGCTGCAATTGCAACCGAAGAGAGAATTGAGCGCGTCTCCGAGGATTTACTCGCTTTAGAAGGAATGGATATTCAGCTTGTTCGGGAGCTTGCTGCGAAAGGTATCAACACACAAGAAGAATTAGCAGATTTAGCGGCGGATGATTTAGTTGAAATGACGGGTATCGATATTGAACGGGCAAATCAGATTATTATCAAAGCACGAGAGCCTTGGTTTGTATAATTTTTATTGAATAAGCTTGGGGTTGTTATCTCTTCCGTCAATTAGAATCTCAAGGAATGCGGGAGTGAGTCTGCAATTTATAAATTTGGAGTAAGTGAAGGGTTTTTGATGTCTCAAATAACGGTTGAACAATTTGCCAATGAGTTAGGTATGCTACCTGACGCACTTTTGGAGCAGCTTCAAACTGCTGGTGTCAGTAAGCAATCTGGTGGGGAGATTATTACAGAGGGCGACAAAAAGCAGTTGCTTGAATATCTTCGTAAATCTCATGGCGCCGCAGAAATACCAAAGAAGAAAATTGCATTAACCCGCAAAAAAACAACTGAAATAAAAAAATCTGATGTGGCAGGCAAGCAGCGGACTATCGAAGTCAAGGTTCGCAAAACACGTGTTTATACAAAACCTGTAGAAGAGGCAGTTGAGCAACTTGAGAATAAAGAAATCAAAGAGGTAATCGTCCCTATTGCTACTCCTGTTAAAGTGCCAGAGGTTACCCCCGTTCGAAAATCTATTATTAGTGCTGATGAGATAGCACAACGCGAGGAAGAAGCGAGGCGTCATGCTAAATTGATTGAACTCCAAGAAATTGAGTTTAGAAAAAAGACCGAGAAGAAAGCACAACCTAAAGTTAGTGAAGTTGCAAAAGAAGAACCTAAACAAGAAGTACCTGTTGAACAAATAACGAATAAAGCAGAGCCATTACCTCAACCGGTTGCGCAGCAGCCTAAAGCGATTATTACGGTTAAACACGAAGAAAAGCCGGAGAAAAAGAAAAAGCAAATTAAGCAGCAGAATCTGCTAAGTGAAGAGACTGGGAAGCGACGTGAAATTAAAAAACATGATTTAAACCAAGTTGATGGTTGGCGTATTCGTAAAGCCAATAAAAACGCTAAGACAAGCTCAAATGAAAGCGCTGAACAGCATCGATTTACTGAACCGACAGAACCAATTAAATACGAAGTAATGGTGCCTGAAACCATTTCAGTAGCTGCACTTGCTCAAAAAATGTCTGTCAAAGCTGCAGAAGTAATCCGGGTTTTAATGAAAATGGGCAGCATGGTAACGATTAATCAAATGCTTGATCAAGATACCGCGATGATCGTTGTTGAGGAATTAGGCCATATTGCAAAATATGCTGCTCCAGATAATCCAGAATCCTATCTGGAGGAGGAAAAAATTTCTCAGTCAGATGCTATCGCCGAACCGCGTGCACCTGTCGTGACGGTAATGGGTCACGTAGATCATGGTAAAACATCTTTGCTGGATTATATTCGAAGAACCCGTGTTGCTGGGGGAGAGGCAGGTGGAATTACCCAACATATTGGAGCTTATCATGTTGAAACTGCCCATGGGATGATCACTTTTCTAGATACGCCAGGACACGAGGCCTTTACAGCGATGCGGGCACGTGGTGCTAAGATTACAGATATCGTTGTATTAGTGGTTGCAGCAGATGATGGAGTCATGCCGCAAACCATTGAAGCGATCCACCACGCTAAAGCAGCGAAAATACCGATAG
>CAZIDT010000034.1:0-9147 GCA_964537855.1 uncultured Nitrosomonas sp. | reverse complement strand
ATCGTAGTAGTACTTTTATAACTGCTAGTTCAAGAAAAATTAAACCAGCGTACAGAAGTATTGAAAGGTGCGTATGACTATTCAACAGTGACTGCTTTCGCTAAATTTCTAGGTTTATCTACATCGGTTCCTTTCTGCAAAGCGACGTGGTATGCCAATAATTGTAATGGAATGGTATGCAGGAGTGGACTTAACATCCCTGCGTGCTCTGCTAATCGAATAATATGAATCCCCTCGCTTTCCTGGATATGGGAATCACTATCAGCAAAAACATAGAGTTCTCCACCCCGTGCACGTACTTCTTGTAAGTTGGATTTAAGTTTTTCTAATAATGCATCGTTGGGTGCAATCGCAACGACAGGCATTTCCTTGTCAACTAACGCAAGCGGACCATGCTTTAATTCCCCAGCCGCATAAGCTTCAGCATGAATATAAGAAATTTCTTTTAATTTAAGTGCGCCTTCTAACGCAATAGGATAGTGAACACCCCGTCCTAGAAATAACGCATGTCGTTTCTGTGAGAAATTGGCTGCCCATACTTTGACTTGAGGTTCGACTGATAACGCTGACTGAATGGCGATGGGTAAATGGCGTAATGAGGTAATGACTTCTTGTTCTAATTCTCCAGAGAATCGATTTCTGAGTTTTGCTAGTGTGACAGTCAATAGCATGAGTGCTGCTAGCTGTGTTGTAAATGCTTTTGTAGAAGCCACACCAATTTCAGGGCCAGCACGTGTCAAGAAGCGCAAATTGGTTAGTCTAATTAGAGCACTTTCTGGTACATTGCAAATCGATAAGCTATGCTTATGCCCAAGTGACTTTGCGTAATTAATCGCTGCAAGCGTGTCGGCTGTTTCTCCAGATTGGGAAATTCCGATTACTAAGCAATCTGGGCTTGCAATGGGATCACGATAGCGGTACTCACTTGCAATTTCAACATTACAGGGTAAACCGGCAATCGTTTCTAGCCAGTATTTTGCAACTAAACCTGCATGATAGCTGGTACCACAAGCAAGGATTAGAATGCCGTTGGTTTTCTTAAATATTGCTTCTGCTTCACTACCAAAAAGTTGTGGTGAAATAGAATGGGCATTTAATACCATTTCCAGGGTATTGGCGACCGCGATCGGTTGTTCAAATATTTCTTTTTGCATGTAATGGGCGTAAGGCCCTAATTCAACAGAATCGCGCGTTAAATCACTTTCACGTATTGAACGAGTGACTTCTTTATAGGAAGCATTATTGATGCGATTTAGAACGCGATAGCCATTACTATGCAGTTCCGCCACGTCACCTTCTTCCAGGTAAATCATATGTTTAGTGACTTGGATGAGCGCAGAAGCATCTGAAGCGACATAATTGCCATTGGTGCCCACCCCTAATAATAACGGGGCGCCATTCCGAGCTACGACGATATGGTCTGGTTGCGATTCTTCCACAACTGCAATTGCATATGCGCCTTGCAGTTCGTTAATGGTTGCACATACTGCTTCAAGTAGGCTTTGAGTTTTATTGAGATTGAATGAGATGAGATGAGCGATGACTTCAGTATCAGTATCAGATAGAAATTCGAAACCTTCCTTTTCAAGGTGTTTCCGAATTGCTTCATGATTTTCGATAATGCCATTATGCACAACGGCAATTTTTTTATCTTGACCTGAAAAATGAGGATGTGCATTTCTTTCTGAAGGTGCACCATGAGTAGCCCATCGTGTATGAGCGATACCCGTAAATCCCTGGGTTTTTTTGGTTGCAACGAGTCTTCCAAGTTCTGAAACACGTTCGGTGGTGCGTAATCTTTGTAATTCTTCGTTGGCAACAACAATACCAGCTGAGTCATAACCTCTATATTCGAGCCTAGAAAGACCTTCTAGCAAAATAGGAACGACATTATCATTCGCGACTGCACCCACAATTCCACACATGCTTTTCTCCTTCCAACTGCTTCGATTTTTCAGAATAATGAATATTACTAAACTTTAGTTTTACTCGGGCGCTTCCACCCTGGAATGCTGATTTGTTTGGCGCGAGATAGTGTGAGTTGTTCCTCAGGAGTATCCCGAGTAATCGTGGAGCCCGCACCAATCGTAGTACCTTTAGCAACTTTAACCGGAGCAATTAACTGCGTATCCGAGCCAATAAAAACATTATCTTCAATGATCGTTTGATGTTTATAGGCACCATCATAATTACAAGTAATTGTTCCTGCACCAATATTAACTTTCTTTCCTACAACTGCATCACCAATATAGCTAAGGTGGTTTGCTTTACTATCCATCGCAATGTGACTGTTTTTTATTTCGACGAAATTACCGATATGGACATTATCATCTAAGCGAGTGCCTGGTCTTATTCGCGCATACGGTCCAATATGGCAATTTTTTCCAATTTCAGCATGATCTATCAGGCTAAACGGAAGAACTGTTGTTCCCGAATTTATAATAGTATCCTTAATGATGCAATTTGCATTGATTTTTACATCATCTGCTAATGTAACTGTTCCCTCAAAGATACAGTTCACGTCAATTTCAACATTATTACCACAAAATAGATTGCCTCTAATATCAATACGAGATGGATCTATCAGTGTTACCCCGGCTTCTAGTAGTTGTTGCGCTTGGAAAGCTTGCGCCTCGCGTTCAAGTTGGGCAAGTTGTACTTTACTGTTAATGCCTGATACTTCCCATTCATATCGAGGCTGGGCTGTTTCAATGTTAATTCCGGAACTTGCGGCTAATTTGATAATATCTGTTAGATAATATTCACCTTGCGCATTGTTATTTTTAAGATTGGGTAAGCAATCATGGAGGTAAGTATTGGAAAGCACCATGATACCTGTATTAATTTCACTGATTTGACGTTGTGTCTCATCTGCATCTTTTTCTTCAACAATAGCTGAAACTTGATTGGTTACATTTTCCCGAATAATGCGCCCGTAGCCAAAGGGATTGGTCAAAGTCACAGTGAGCAACGCAAAATTGTTAGCGTTTGAGCTTGCGACGAGCTTAGTTAAAGAATTTTCTTGTATTAGAGGGACATCTCCGAGAAGAACCAGGGTTTTACCTGATTTTTCTAATAAAGGAAGCACTTGTAACAAAGCATGACCCGTACCCAGTTGGGGTTCTTGTTTTACCCATATTAATTGATCATCTTTAATTTCAGCCTGGACCTGTTCACCGCCATGGCCATACACCACATAAATTTTTCTAGGTGTTAGCTTTTGTGCTGTGTCGAGAACATGCCTGAGCAAAGGTTTTCCAGCCAATCTATGGAGTACCTTGGGCAGGGATGATCGCATGCGTTTGCCAATTCCAGCAGCTAATATGACTATGTCTAAATCACTCACAATCGTTTCCTTCTCATGTCCTGAATATGATATTGCGGTAGCAACGATTCCCAAATCAAGAATAAGCGCTAAATTTCAATATGTTTTATTTTAAATTTAATTAGTTTGCAACAGAAAATGAGCTGCAATGATTTTACAGGTTATTTATTAAAGTGATCGATTGGTTCCCAATATCGTGATTGCTTTTGCATTACTCCATGAAAATACTTTCTTAGCAGCCTCCTGCCAGGGTAACCAGATAAATGAGAGATGCTCACGTGCTGCAATCGAGATAGGCATGATTTCTGGTAATTCTAAACCAAAAACATGTTCGGTATTATGGGTTACTCCGGGAGCATACCGCCAACGCCATTCCTGAAAAATTTCATACTGATTCTGAATACTCCAATCTTTTAATTTAAATTGATCGGCAATTAAACCTGTTTCTTCTTTGATTTCCCTAATTGCTGTCTGCCAAAGCGTTTCACCCGGATCTTGACTTCCTGTAATGGATTGCCAATAGCCGGGATGGTCGGCACGTTCTAGGAGAAGAATGTCACGATTGATCGTATAGATGACCACTAATACAGATATGGGAATCTTATAGGCATGCACTGTATGGGGTTAACTTAAGAAGTGCTTACGCTTGCGTTGCGAAGACGTATGTGTAATTCCCGTAATTGTTTTTCGGTAACACTATTCGGTGCTTGGGTCAGTAAGCATTGTGCGCGTTGTGTTTTAGGGAAGGCAATCACATCGCGAATGGAATCCGTTCCAGTCATCATGGCAACAATACGATCCAAGCCAAATGCAATGCCACCATGCGGTGGTGCTCCATATTGGAGCGCACTGAGTAAGAATCCAAATTTTTCTTGTGCCTCAATCTCGGTAATCCCGAGCGCGTGAAAAACTTTCGCTTGTACATCTTGGCGATGAATACGCACCGATCCGCCTCCAATTTCGACCCCATTTAATACCATATCATAGGCTCTTGAAAGCGCTTTTTCAGGATCGCTAGTGAGGAGATCTTCATGACCTTCAATGGGGGATGTGAACGGATGATGAAGGGCTTTCCATCGTTTTTCTTCTTCGTCCCATTCAAACATTGGGAAATCAATGACCCATAAGGGTTTCCAATTTTTCTCGGCTAATCCGCGTTCGTGTCCAACTTTTACGCGCAATGCGCCTAGCGCATCATTAACGATTTTAGTTTTATCCGCACCAAAGAAAATGATATCGCCATTCTGTGCTTGAGTACGATCCAGAATTGCTTGAATGACAAGTTCAGGCAGGAATTTTAAGATCGGTGATTGCAGGCCTTCAGAGCCTTTGCTTCGATCGTTGATTTTGATGTACGCTAAACCTTTTGCGCCATAAATCGCTACAAATTGCGTATAGTCATCGATTTCTTTACGGGATAGCTCCCCACCTTGTGGAAGTCGAAGTGCTGCAACTCGTCCACCTGATTTTTGAGCTGCATCCCGGAAGACTTGAAAAGGTACGTCGTTCATGAGATCGGTTAACTCAGTGATCACGAGTGGTACCCGTAAATCAGGTTTATCGGAACCATACTGATGCATCGCTTGTGCAAAACTCATGCGTGGAAAGGGACTAGGCAAGTCAATATCAATAGCATTCTTGAATAAATGGCGGATCATATTTTCCATTAGATCCATAATCTCATTTTCCGAAAGAAATGAAGTTTCAATATCAACTTGCGTAAATTCGGGTTGGCGATCAGCGCGTAAATCTTCATCGCGAAAACAACGTGTAATTTGATAATAGCGATCGAAACCCGATACCATTAGTAGTTGCTTAAATAGCTGAGGTGATTGGGGCAAAGCAAAAAAGTGGCCATCATGAACTCGTGAAGGAACTAAATAATCACGCGCACCTTCAGGGGTTGATTTTGTCAATATCGGTGTTTCAACATCGATGAAACCTGCCTTGTCCAAGAATGAGCGAATTGCCATTGAGACGCGATGCCTTAGTCGCAAATTCTGCTGCATTGCTGGGCGTCGTAGATCAAGGTAGCGATATTCAAGACGAATCGCTTCGCTGAGATTATCTTCATCCATTTGGAAGGGGGGGGTGAGAGAAGCATTGAGTATCTCGATTGCACGTGCCAGTACCTCAATTTCACCTGAAAAAATTCCTGAATTGATCGTTCCAGCAGGGCGATGCCTGACGAGACCTACAATCTTAACAACATATTCGGTACGGATTTTTTCAGCGATTTGAAAATTTTCTTTGTGATCTGGATCACATACGATTTGCACAATACCTTCACGATCACGTAAATCGATGAAAATAACACCACCATGATCACGACGGCGGTGCACCCATCCATAAAGTGTAATTTCCTGATCTAAGTAGGTTTTATCGATGGCGCCACAATAATTAGTACGCATAGGTTCTGATTAAGCTTGAATAGAAAAAAGGATACAGAATATTTTGCGCATTTCTATAGAAATCTTGCGCATTGAAGCTGTATTGATATTAATGTCATGGACTCAAAAAAAATTAAAACCGCTTGGAGCGAGTAATCGTGATAATCATTCGTTGCTAATACGCTACTCTGATACTCCGGTAGAAGAAGACGGGGTTTCAGCTTTTGCAGATGTGGCAGTAGTACTATCTGTAGTACCCGCACTGGGTTTCGTTTGTATTTCTGATTTAGCAGTGGGTTTGTTCCGAAAATCTGTAACATACCAACCGCTTCCTTTTAGCTGAAAACCAGCAGCTGATACTAATTTAATGTATTCTTGACTGCCACACTCTGGACATTGCGCAATTGGCGCATCGCTCATCTTCTGTAAGTGTTCTTTCTCAAAACCACACGAACGGCAAATATATTCATAAATTGGCATAAATCATCTCCATTACGCTACAAAATAATGAAATGGAAAAAACGCATATTATACTTCAACCTGATTGTCCTTTAGTTTCTATATCTGAAAATAAAATGATTCGTGGATTTAAATTTAAAGGGCAATATTTCGATGTTTTTTTAACTGGGTTTGTAGGACTCATTTCTACCATAAATATCTTCGAATCGAACAATATCATCTTCACCTAAGTAAGATCCTGATTGGACCTCAATCATTTCTAGCGGTAGTCTCCCGGGGTTTTCAAGACGATGGCGTGTTCCCAGCGGGATATAGGTTGATTCGTTTTCACTTACCAAATAGCTTTTATCATCGCGCGTGACCTTCGCTGTTCCACGCACTACGATCCAATGTTCTGCACGGTGATGATGCATTTGAAGTGATAATGCGGCGCCAGGTTTGACTACAATGCGTTTAACCTGAAAGCGTTCACCAGCATCCACGGCATCATACCAACCCCAAGGGCGGAAAATTTTGCGGTGTAAAATCACCTCAGCGCGTTTAGTTAACTTAAGCGCATCGACAATTTTTTTTACATCCTGGGTTCTGCTTTTATGGACGACTAAGATTGCATCGGGTGTTTCAATTACAGCTAAATTCTCAACGCCTACGCAAGCAACTAATCGATTTTCTGAAATCGTTAGTGTATTTTTGCATTCGTGCAAAATGACATCGCCTCGAGACACATTACCTGAATCATCCTTAGGGAGTACTTGCCAAAGTGAATCCCATGCGCCAACATCAGACCAACCGCCTGAAAATTCAATTACAACACCGGCTGGTAATGAAGGGTAATTGTTGGATAGCTTTTCCATGACTGCATAGTCGATTGAATCATTCGGGCAAGCAGTGAACGCTGCTTCATCGACACGAATGAAATTCCCTTCACGAGAGCCTTTGTTCCATGCTATTTGGCATGTTGAGAAGATATCTGGACGACATTGATTGATGGTTGTTAACCAGACTGATGCTCGGACCATAAATATCCCGCTATTCCAAACATATGAGCCGTCATCGATATAAGCTTGAGCTGTCTGCTGGTTTGGTTTTTCGACAAATCGAGCAATTTGAGTGATTCCAAGTTCAGTTAATGATTTACCCGTTTGAATATAGCCATATCCAGTTTCTGGAGCGTCTGGGGCAATTCCAAATGTAACGATGTTATTTTGTAATGCAATGGGCACGCCCTTGCTAATGCATGCTTGAAACGCTGAAGTGTTAACGATTACATGGTCGGATGGCATCACCAGTAAAACTGGATCTTCATTGTTTTGCGCAGCGACAAAAGCTGCGAGCGTAAGTGCTGGTGCTGTATTGCGTCCAAATGGTTCTAGTAGAATCGAACACGTTTTGTCGATTAACCTGAGTTGCTCAGCAATTACAAAGCGATACTCCTCATTGCAGACGATAAGCGGATTTTCAACGGTTACCCCAGTTAAACCATCTAAACGCTTTATTGTGGCCTGTAATAATGAATCTTCGTTGATCAAGGGCAATAACTGTTTTGGATACTTCTCGCGCGAAAGCGGCCACAGACGTGTTCCAGAGCCACCGGATAGAATAACGGGGATCAAAGAGGGCATAGAATTTATACTATACAGAAAATTAAATAAATGTTTTTACGTTAATAGGAGGGGTATCGTTTAAGTTGGTTGTAACATTTTCTTTTCAAGGATTTCAACAATTCGCTCAGCAGCGTGACCATCCCATAATTGAGGGCGTCTGCCTTGTTTACCTTTTCCTTGTAAGATTTTGTCTGCTTCTTGAATGATACGCTCAGGATCAGTTCCAACTAAAGTATTTGTTCCTTCGTCGACAGTAATAGGGCGTTCCGTATTTTCACGAATTGTGATGCAAGGAACTCCTAATGCAGTGGTTTCTTCTTGTAACCCGCCGCTATCAGTAAGTACTACCGTTGCATTTTTCCATAAATCAAGAAATGGCATGTAAGCCTGCGGGCCTATTAATGTGATGTTACTGCCTAGATTAATACCAAATTTTTTAATATTTTCTCGTGTTCTTGGGTGAGTGGGGAAAATAAGTGGTAAGCGAGTAGAAATTTCTTTTAGTGCATTCCCAATACGGGAGAAAACTTCGCTATCATCGACATTACTTGGTCGATGCAGTGTAATAACGCCATACTCTTGCTTATTGAGTGCCTGGTTTAATTTGAATTGTCTTGTTTCAGTGTCTTCTAGATTAGCATGAGCTAGCTTATTAACTTGATATAGTAAGTTATCTACCATCACATGACCGACAAAGTATATAACGTCGTCACTTTTGCCTTCACGTTTAAGGTGAGCCACTCCACTGGGTTCTGTCACAAAGAACCAGTCGGAAATACTGTCTGTAACTAACCGATTGATTTCTTCTGGCATTGTTAAATCACCACTGCGAAGTCCAGCCTCAACATGTGCTACCGGGATGTGTAGTTTTTTAGCTACAATCGAGCAGGCAAGTGTTGAATTGACGTCTCCAACTACAATGACTGCATCAGGTCTATCGTTGAGGCAATATTCTTCAAAGGCAAGCATTATTTTGGCTGTTTGCTGAGAGTGACTTCCCCCTCCTGCAGCCATGAAAATATCCGGTGCTGGAATGCCCAATTCTTCAAAAAACACATCATTCATTTCGCGATCGTAATGTTGACCCGTATGAACAATTCGGTAGGTCAGCGTCTCCTTCTTCTGGAGTGCACGAATAATCGGTGCAATTTTCATGAAGTTGGGTCGCGCACCGGCTACAAGATAAATTGTTTTTTGCATGATTGATTTTACCTTAATGAGATTTGAATATTGAGGATCGCATGAGGCTGGTGTGTGTCGCAGTCAGGCTATCAAAGAAGGCATGAAGTTACGCAGTAAACTATATTTCATTTCGCTATGACCTGTTTAGTCCTTCGATAAGGGAATCGAGATTAATTCTAAACTATCT
>CAZIDT010000033.1:0-9334 GCA_964537855.1 uncultured Nitrosomonas sp. | reverse complement strand
TATCGATAGGGTTAGAGCATATCGATGATTTAATCGATGACTTGGAGCAAGCGCTTGCTGTGGTTTAATGCTATCTTTACGAATAACTCAGTTACTTCAATCATGCGCTACCTTCACGGAATATAGATACTACCTCTCTGAATTTGCTCATAAATCGTATAAGGCAATAAAACGGTATCGAATGCAGCTGATAAGGCAATATCTACCATCATCAACTCAGGGATTGGAACTAGCCACAGTGCGGTTTGTGATGGCTTCCCACGCAATATACAAAAATCGTAAGCCACTCCACTATAAACCCTTGGTACTGCTTCACATCTCGTCTCCACCTGATTCAGCTTACGCTTTGTGACAGCATCTGCTTGGAAAACAGTCGTCAGGGTTCCACACCCCGAAACGATCATAATAATCAGTAAACTAAGCACGACTACTCGAATTCTTCTCATGCGAATTATTTTAGGAATCTGAAATAGCTTTTCCATGACCTTTTGCTAAATAACCCTCTGACTGCATTTCCATCAACCTTGAGATGGTTCGCTCGAATTCAAAACCAATTTTACCTCCAGCATAAAGTGACTGAACTGGCACTGCCGCCGAGCAAAGAAATTTGACACCATACTCATACAACGCATCAATCAATAAAATAAACCGCTTGGCTTGATCCTCAATTTCTTGGTTAAATTGAGGTATCGCAACCATTATTACCGTATGATACGTTCTGGCAATTGCCAAATAATCCGCTGTTCCTAAAGGGTTAGCACATAACCGTTTGAACGAAAAAACTGCAACACCTTTGGCCGCTTTAGGTACAAATAATTTTCTTCCTTGCACAATAAGTTCCTCACTCGGCACTTTGTCCCTATCTTCAATACGCCGATCTGTTAATTGGAAAAAAGTAATCGCAAGCTGGTTAGTTGCATCCTCAGTAATTGGGAAATAATAAGTTTGAGAACCTTTCAATCGGTTATAGCGATAATCGATTGGGCCATTCAGTTCAATAATATTCAGCCTTTCTTTGATTTGCTCAATAAATGGAAGGAAACGCTGCCGATTCAAACCATTCTTATAAAGATCATCGGGATGTCTATTCGAAGTAGCCACCACAACAATTCCCAATTCGAACAATACATCAAATAATCGCGTCAACACCATCGCATCGGCGATGTCGGTCACGTGCAACTCATCGAAACATAGCAAAATAACCTCATTTGCAATTTCTTGGGCAACAACTGGAATAGGATCATTACCATTCGATGAGTATCGTAAGTTCTGTCTTCGCTTCTGAGCAGAGTGCTCATTGATCGCCTTCAATCTGGCATGAATCTCCAGCATAAATTCATGAAAATGAACTCGCTTTTTCTGAACAATCGGAGAAACTGAGAAAAAAACATCCATCAACATTGATTTTCCACGACCAACGCCACCATAAAGATAAATCCCCTTGGGAACAGCCAGGCTGTTGTTCTTCCTAGATATAAATCTGAAAGGCCACCAAAATGAAAGAGATCGTTGATTCCACCTATTACTCCCCTCAACATGAGCAAGCAATTCATGGTGCAATCGTTCTAGGGCATTAACCGCTTGGCTCTGGCTTATATCAGGCTGCAATTCACGTGCCAGTAATAATCCCTGATATTCAGCTGCGGGCCCTTCTATAGGTTTAGTAGTTTGCGTCATGATCACTTCGATTTAAAGCGTCTAAATTGTTCCAATTCAACAAGTTGAATCATACTGATAAAAAGCCAACTTGTGATGCAATTCAGAGTTAATTCTGAGAATCACAGGGTTAACGAATCAACGATCACCCTGTTTCCTGCTACCTTATTTAAGGATAAGCTGAATCTTTTTGATAATAATAGATTTTTTATAAATTGGAGAATCATCTTCTCTGGCTAGTTTAAAAAACGATAAAATGATTATCTATTTCATAAACAAATATTATTTTTATCAGCTCGCATAGCTATATGCCCATAAAATCCCTAATTCGGACAATTGCCCATTATCCACACGAAGGTATCTTCTATCGCGATATTACGACCTTATTGAAGGATCCCATTGGATTAAGAACAACAATACAGGAAATCGCAAAACGTTATCAATTGATGAAGATTGATAAGGTAGTGGGCATTGAGTCGAGGGGATTCATCATCGGTGCTCCCGTTGCTTATCAATTAGAAATTGGATTTGTACCAATCCGAAAATCTGGCAAGTTACCAGCTCAAACCATTGGATGTGAATATGAATTAGAATATGGAACGGACCGTATCGAACTTCATATTGATGCAATACAACGGGGAGAACGAGTATTGTTGATCGATGATTTAATTGCAACTGGTGGAACCATAGAGGCAGCTGTTAAATTAATTCATGAATTGGGCGGAGAGGTTGTCGAATGCTGTTTTGTAGTTGATCTACCTGATGCGGGCGGAAGGCTACGCTTAGAAAAACAGGGACAAAAAGTGTTCTCACTTTGCCAATTTGAAGGCGGCTAACTGAGAAATCATTCATTTAAGCAAGTTGAAGTTTACCTTTAACGACAACCCATTAAGTAAAAAACTAAGCAATTTACCACTCATTATTAATAAGGCAACTGTCAAGGATGTTAGATATCCAGCAACTTCGTAATGAACCTGATCTTATAGCAGCCAAATTGGCCAAGCGTGGCTATGAATTTCCAGTCGAGCAATTCAGAACACTTGAACTAAAACGTAAAGTAATTCAAACCGAAACTCAAGAATTGCAAGCAAAGCGAAATGCGGTCTCAAAACAGATTGGAATTGCCAAACAGAAGGGGGAGACGGTCACGGAAATGATGGCAGAAATTGCCAATTTAGGTGACAACCTCAAACAATTCGAAAATCAGCTTGAGCATATACAAAATGAACTTCAAAAAATACTATTAGTAACTCCCAATCTGGCACATGAAAGCGTACCTGAAGGTAAAGATGATAAGGATAACCTTGAGATAAGACGCTGGGGAAAGCCTAGAATATTTGATTTTGAGATTAAAGACCATGTCTCGATTGGAGAACAATTAGGCATGCTTGATTTTGAGACGGCTTCTAAATTAAGTGGTGCTCGTTTTAATGTCATGAAAGGAAGCATCGCGCACCTGCATCGCGCCCTTGCCCAGTTTATGTTAGATACTCACACGCTTGAACATGGTTACACTGAGGTATATGTACCCTATTTAGTCAATGCCGATTGTCTGCGCGGTACGGGGCAATTACCTAAATTTGCACAGGATCTATTCATTGTTCAGTCAGGCGCAGAAATTAACTCTGATACAACGGATATATCAGATCAGGGAATGGGTAAATTACATCTAATCCCCACAGCAGAAGTACCGCTAACCAATTTGGTCAGTGATAAAATCATCCCTTTTGATCAACTCCCATTAAAATTTGTAGCACATACACCTTGTTTTCGATCAGAAGCAGGTAGTTATGGTAAAGATACACGGGGATTAATTCGCCAACATCAGTTTGATAAAGTTGAATTAGTTCATGTTGTTCATCCGTATCATTCCTTTGAAGCACTAGAACAGTTGGTCCATCACGCTGAGACAATTTTGCAAAAACTTGAATTACCTTATCGTGTTATGTCACTCTGTACAGGAGACATGGGATTCTCTGCGGCAAAGACCTACGATATCGAGGTATGGTTACCTGCACAAAATACTTATCGAGAAATTTCTTCTTGCAGTAATTGTGAAGCTTTCCAAGCTCGACGCATGCAAGCGCGATTCCGGAATGAAAAAGGAAAAACAGAATTGCTACATACATTAAATGGATCAGGACTAGCAGTAGGTAGAACACTTGTCGCTATCCTAGAAAATTACCAAAATGCAGATGGTAGTATTACTATTCCATCTGCTTTAATGAAATATATGAATAACCTTGATCGAATCACAAACTAAGACCGGCCATACCCTACATTTTTTAATTTAGCTCTGGAGAAATAAAATGCAAACCACTACTGATGATACCAATTCCCATGAAGACGATTTAAAAAAACTTGAATTAGATATTCGTGAGGCAATCGCTCATGGTGGAAATATTAAAGAAGCGGTCCATAAGCTTACACTAAATGCAATGCAAGCTAATCGGCTTGATATAGATTCGCTCGGAAGAATTGCTACTGCTGTACTGCAAGGCATTCGTGAAGGAGCTCACCAGAAATTAGCGCTTGCTTCTGAACAATCGCATTTTGCAAAAGACCAAATTAGTCATGCTGTTTCAGGGCTTGATACAGCATTTGCACAGTTTGTTGGCGCCTCCAAGTTAGCAGTCGAAGAAGCAGCAGGAAAAGCTAAGCAATTTTCACGGGAAGAACTCTCCAAAACACGTGCTGATTTAGAAAGTCTAGAAAGTTTATTTCTCGAGACTCTGCAACGAACTGCATCGACGGCGCAAGGACTAATCGCTGATACCCTTAATGATCTACTTATCCATGCAAAAAGAAACGGAACAACGATCGGTGAACAACTCAAAGATACGTTGGCAACATTTACACATCAGTTATCTTCAGTAAGTCACTCTCAAATCGAAGCCAGCCTACAGCTCGCTCAAACAACAGCAGATCTACTCCATAAAATTTCAAGTGGGATTCTGTCTGGAATCTCAGAACAAACTAAACGAAACGATTCAGGAAATAAACATAATACCTAAATAAGCGGTATATTTCTCGCTGATAAAACCCGGATGAAATCTAACACGAGACATTATAATTAAATATTTATGTTACCCAGGATACTGCAATATCCAATATAATTACCAACATGAGTAGCCTTATTATTATTAGCGCCCCATCTGGGACAGGAAAGACCAGCATAGTCAGCGCGCTAACTGAATCTGATAGTCAGTTAAGTTTATCTATATCGCATACCACTCGTAGACCACGGCCTAATGAAGTGGAAGGGCAAGATTACTATTTTGTTGATCGAGATGTTTTCCAAGCGATGGTAAATCGTGGAGAATTTCTTGAAAGCGCTGAAGTATATGGTAATTTGTATGGAACATCCCACAAATGGGTTAAAGAATCCCTTGCTTCAGGGCAAGACGTGCTCATGGAGATTGACTATCAAGGTGCACAGCAAATACGCAAAGCATTTCCTCAAGCGATTAGTATTTTTATTTTACCCCCATCCTATGAGCAGCTTGAAGAACGGTTAAAACAAAGGGGGCAAGATGATCAAAAAACAATTTCACGACGTCTTGCTACCGTTCGTGAAGAAGTAAGTCACCTTAATGAATTTGACTATGTAGTTATTAATAATGATTTGCAAGAAGCTATTCAGGATGTCAGCTGCATAATTAGAGCAGAACGATTAAGGATAATGCGGCAACTCCTTAATCAGCGCACGCTAGTTGCCCAATTTTATTAATTATTAATGAGAAAAACAAAGATGGCACGTATTACCGTTGATGATTGTTTAGAAGTGATTCCCAATCGTTTTGACATGACGCTAGCAGCAACTGTGAGGGCTCGTCAAATTTCAATAGGATCTTCCCCGTTGATTGAGAACGAAAAAGATAAACCAACAGTTATTGCATTACGTGAAATAGCAAGAGGTAAAATCAATGTTGATATACTCAATACGATTCGCTAATAATTCGAAATAGCTTAGACAATTCCACGTTAAATACGCATCATTGCAGTACATTAAACGTAATAGTTAGTTTCCTATGGAAATGTCTGAAGCTGATGCGTTATTTTCAGAAGCATCTAAATACCTAAAACCCGAAGAGTTAAAACTACTCAATCGTTCCTATTATTTTAGTCAACGTGCACATCAAGGACAGTTCCGTAAAACGGGCGATCCTTATATCTCTCACCCTGTTGCAGTAGCTAAAATTTTATGTGGTCTTCGCCTTGATGTATTAACGCTAACTTCTGCACTATTACACGATGTCGTCGAAGACACTAATGTTTCAAAAGCAGAAATTAGTGAGAATTTTGGGGAGACAGTCGCAGAGCTAGTCGATGGAGTTTCTAAGCTTGATAAAATCGAATTTCAAACTCAAGCTGATGCTCAAGCAGAAAATTTCCGTAAGATGCTGCTTGCTATGGCACAAGATGTACGGGTCATTTTAATAAAACTTGCTGATCGTTTGCATAATATGCGAACCCTTGGCGTAATGCGTAGTGATAAAAAAAACCGTATTGCTCGAGAAACACTTGAAATTTATGCACCAATTGCACATCGCCTTGGATTAAATAATATCTACCAGGAATTACAGGAACTTGGATTTCAGCACTTCTACCCTAACCGATATAAAGTGCTGACCAAAGCAACTAAGGCTGCGCGTGGAAATCGTCGCGAAGTTGTTAGTAAAATACTAGAAGCAATTAAACTAAAACTTCTGAATGCAGGCATCGATGCAATTGTAACCGGTCGGGAAAAGCATCTTTATAGTATCTACAAGAAAATGTCCGAGAAACAGCTCAGTTTCTCAGAGGTTTTAGATATCTATGCTTTTCGAGTATTAGTTAAAAACACCCGATCATGCTATGCGGCTCTGGGGGTTTTACATGGCTTATATAAACCAATACCAGGTAAATTTAAAGATTATATTGCTATTCCAAAACCAAATGGATATCAGTCACTTCATAGTACTTTACTAGGGCCATATGGGTTACCACTAGAAATTCAGATACGCACTTATGAAATGCACCGAATAGCAGAAACAGGTGTTGCTTCGCATTGGTTATATAAAAGTAATGACAATGAAGATAATGACTTACATTTAAAAACTAATCAGTGGCTAAAAAGCTTATTGGAAACACTGAGCGATTCCTCTGATTCAGTCGAATTTCTAGAACACTTGAAAATCGATATTTTTCCAGGGGATGTATATGTTTTTACACCGCAGGGAAAAATACTGGCACTACCGCGAGGTTCTACTGTAGTTGACTTTGCTTATGCAATTCATACCGATATAGGAAATCTCTGCGTTGCTGCAAAAGTAAATGGTGAAAACGCATCACTAAGCTATAAGTTAAAAAATGGTGATAGAGTTGAGATCATAACTGCACCAACCGCAAAACCAAATCCTGGGTGGTTATCCTATGTTAGAACTGGTAGAGCGCGATCAAGCATTCGCCATTTCCTCAGAACCATTCAGTATGATGAATCAGCAGAATTGGGTGAACGCCTCTTAAATCAGGTATTACTTTCATTCAACATCATTCCAGAAACTATCACTCCTCTTCAATGGGATAAGCTTGTAAAAGATAGTGGTGTAAAAAATAAGAAAGGGCTTTTTGCTGAAATTGCGCTAGGAAAGCAATTTCCTATTGTTGTCGCGAAACGATTAACCGCCCCCTACGAAGCCCTTTCAGAAGCATTTAGCACCAGTAACAATCCTATATCTATACTAGGAACTGAGGGCATGGCCATTCAATTTGCTAAATGCTGTTATCCCATTCCAGAAGATGCAATTGCAGGATTGATAAAAAAAGATCATGGGTTAGTCATTCATACTCAGGACTGCACGGCAATTTCAAAATATCTAAAAAATTCGGAAAATCTGCTCAATGTTTGTTGGGGTACTGAAATATCAAACACATTCCAATCAGCTATTATTATGACAGTGATAAATGAGCGCGGCGTCCTTGCAAGAGTTGCTTCTGAGATTGCTAAAGTTGGTTCTAATATTGACGATGTCAAACTAGACAATGATGGTAATTTCACTAATATGCGTTTTATTTTGCAAGTCAAGAATAGGCAACATCTTGCCCAAATTATGAGAGAGCTAAGGCATATTCGTGAAATTGTAAAACTTAGTCGCGTAAAAACTGGCTCTGAACACAAATATCATAAAAGTAATATTTAATTAAAGTTATAGCAATGGAAAATTCTTCTGTACTTGATTTCACTTCCCCTGGTTCTATTCCCTTAGAGTCTTCAGAAATAGTTAAACAAATCAATCAGGAAATTAGAATTTCTATTCAAACCCTCGAGAATATTCTAGTGACTGACCCAATGGAAACAACATGTTGGAAGTTACTAGGAGGTCTTTACTTAGGAGCAAACCTAACTACTAAATTCAACAAATTAGCAAATCAGTACAAAAATTTTTTTGGAAAACCATTATTTCCGGAATTTGACGAAAAAAAACATACAGAAGAACAAGTTGTATTTAAGATTCCTCCTAACATCCTCCCAGAGCTAATACCCGATATTGGGGCAGTTCAACAAGCTTGTAATTCTCGCAAAAAAGTATCAATCGATTTTTCCGATGTTAAAGAATCAAGCTCAGAAGGGCTAAATGCACTAGCAACCTTCTTTCTATCATTAGTGAGAGTTAGTAATAAGCCTGAAATAACTGACATAAATCATTTCATATTAGATCTAGAGAAAAAAGCCATAGCTAGTGATAAAGTAAATAACATCTGGGATGTACTTTTCGCTTATAAACGTTTTTGTAATGATGTAAAAGAATTCGATAACTTAGCTCTTAAATTTGCAATTCAGTATAGTATTTCTCCACCTTCTTGGACCTAACTTCAATAGCTCTTGAACTAGTGAGAGAGAGAGAATATGTCCTTCAAGCACTACGCCACTATCGAAGCTCTCATTGACCTGATAGTGGCTTTTTGATTGAAAGTTATCGAGTGCCTGAGTACACCGCAATAACATTCACGAGTAAATTACAATTTGCTCTCGTAATTTGTAATAACTTCAGTGATAACCGAGCGAGAAGCAATTGCCTGAGATGAATCATTAGTAAGAATTGCCTCTTTGAGATTCCGTATCGCGTTTTCTAGCCTAACTCGTTGAATAGAACCTAAACGTAGATCTAGGTCTGAAAGAAATATCCCTGTAAGTAAAGAGAATCTTTCTCTAGCTAGCAGAGCTTTATTCTGATTATTCCCAAAATTAGCCTCGATTTGACTAATGTTTCTTTTAAGCTGGCCAAGTATTCCTTTACTGATTTCTTTAACGATTGCATCAGCCTCAACCGAAGCTAAACTACCAGTTAGTTGACTTTTTATCGAATTACTACCAGATGAATTGTCTTGAGAAATAAACCCCTCCACAATGCGGTAAAAATATTCCCCTTCAATTTGTTTTTCTCTAGCCTCATCAACATTACCATCGCGATCTGCAATAATTCCCTCGACTTCTCGTAATACACCGATCAAGAAGCTTCTTACCAAAGGAATAATAATATTTTCTTGTGCCAATGCAATGAAGGCTTGATCATCGTTATTCGCTTTACTTAAAGCCTCTTTACCTTGAACAAATGCAGAGAGAATTTGGTAATCCAGATCAGGATTTCTACCACTCGTAATCGTTTTCTTATCTGCTGTCAGCACTTTCTCTTCC
>CAZIDT010000032.1:0-9374 GCA_964537855.1 uncultured Nitrosomonas sp. | reverse complement strand
CGATGAGATAAACGATAAAACTCGAACAGAAACTGATGTAAGCAGAAATTAGAAATTAATCCGTACACCCAAAGTAAATTCCCGTCCTCTCCGGAATTGACGTACGACTTCATCGCCTTGCTTAACCAGAAAATCATCATCCAGTAAATTTCTCATATTGAGTCGTAAAGAAAGCCATTTATTGACATTCTGACCAACAACGAAATCAAGCATATGAAAAGGTTGCTCAAATCGATCGGGGGCACCTAACACTCCAACCGATTCAACGCGTTGACTTGCGACATTATAAAGTAAAGTAGCTTGGGTACCCCACTCTCGGTTATCGTAGCCTAACTGAAAATTGATGATATGCCGAGAATGGCCTTGCAGTGGTCTACTCGCATTGGTTTGTACCTCAAGGCTTTTTTCATTGAGATTGACCAAGGAATCAGACCATGTGTAGTTAGCCCCTACTGTAAAATTCCGCAGTTGCGTATGAATGAATTCAAGATTCTTTAACCCTTCCACTTCAAATCCGTAGACCCGCGCATCATCGGCATTCTGAAACGTCAGTAGACCTGCATTGCCCGGTACATTAACGACCTCAACCGGCAATTTGAGATCTTTCCAAAAAAAGCCAGCAAGCACATTCTCATTCGGAGACAAGTAATATTCCCACCGCAAATCATAATTGGTAATACTAGTTTGTTTGAGATTGGGGTTTCCTATGGTTTCACGATTGGTATTTTGATCCGTAAATGGGGCAGGAGAAAGTTCCCTAAAGTCTGGCCTGGAAATGGTTTGACTATACCCAGCTCGTATCTGTTGTCGCTCTGAAACAGACCAGGTTGCTGATACCGAAGGTAGCATATCAACGCGGTCCAATTTTGACTGGATCGGCCTATTTTGGTTACCAACTGACTGAAAGGTTTCAACCAGCATCAAATTGTCTTCCCAACGCAAACCACCAGAAACTCTTAGCTTCTCATAAAAATTAGCATCGACTTTTCCATAATAAGAAAGCAAATCCTGATTGGCCCGAAAACTATCGGTTGGTCGCGTTACATCGCGAATCTGGAAGCCATTAGGGCCGATATAGCGAGGATTTAGAATATCGTCCAAAGAAGGTTGATTTAAAATCGTTTGGTTCCTCGCATCGGGTCCGAACGGAAAAAAAGCATAACGTTGGATTCCTGAATTACGCGTTCGACTCTGAGTAATCATCCCACTCTCCAATGAGAATCGATAATTAGGTGAAAACTCCACCGGAAGCTTTGCATCAACTCGCCAACTTTGATCTTTATCTTTTAAATCAAGATACATGGTTTGATTACTATCTGGCTGCCGAGAAAAAGCAAATATCTGGTCATTACTCAATAGCTGATCGTAGCGATATTCCCTAAATTTAGGTTCTTCACGATTCGCCGTTGAATGAGAATATAACCAATCAATTTTCAAGTCTCTCGCCCAATCAAGCAAATGTGAGCCACCTACTTGTTGCATCAATAATTGGTTAGAAAATAACCGTAGCCTCGTTCTTCGTATTTCAGTTGGATTGTTATCAGTGAATCCCTCTGAGATTCTCCCTTCATCTACCGATTGTCTTAAGAACATGGTTTTGGTAAATAATCGATGTTTGTCTTTATACTCGATATCTGCACCAAAATAACCATTGAGCTGAACCTCGCGTAATGTTCTTTTAACATCAAAATCTTGTACCTTGAGTAATTGATCATCGCTACGCTGTGTGGCCACAAACAATTTACTAATTTCATTCTGATTACGAATTTCTTGACTCCAGCCAGCCGAAGCAATATATCCCGCTCTAAAATTACCCAAATTAAATACATCCCCCATTGCTGCCTGCATATTTCCAAGTGGCGGATTATCCTTGCGCTTGATATCCCAATCGGTTGAGAGTCCTTCCCCTATTTGCTCCAACTCAGCTGGTGTTTGCCCATTCGGATTGAAAGGTGTTTTAGGATCTAATTTCCCCCCCTCCTTTACAATATCCGCAAGAGAATTGGGCAATGCACGCGTTCCATCATCATAGCCCAGAAAACCCAAATCGCCGCCTTTGTAAGTCAATCCTTTTGCAAAGGTCGAATTGTCGATAACACCGATCGATCCATTAAAATTGAAGAAAAATTGATCTGGAATGCCTCGGGTGCGAAGCTCGATCGTTCCTCCCGCAAATTCAGCGGGGCGATCGGGTGAATAAGTTTTCTGAACTAGAACGCTTTCAAGTACACTCGTTGGAAAAATATCCAATGGCACGACGCGTCGTGTGGGGTCAGGACTAGGAATTGCTGCACCATTCACGAGTGTCGAAGAAAAACGTTCTCCTAATCCACGAATAAAAATGAATTGACCACCTACTAACGTTAACCCAGATGCTCTACGGAGTGCTGAAGCAGCATCGCCATCACCACTACGACTAAACTGCTCTGCACTCATGATCGTCGCAACCTCGGCTGATGATTTCTGTTCTTCAATCACAGCGGTCAAGCTACCTGCCAGATGCGGTTCTAACACTACATATTCTGCTAGCTCGACCCCGGCGGGAGTCAGGCTGAATTTTAATTCAGTTAATTGATCCTTATTGATTTCTACACTATCACGCGTTTGACTGTTATAAGCGGAGTGCAATAATGAAACACTATATTCACCAATCGGAATATTGATTTTTACCCGACCTTGATCATCGGTTCTAAATCGCTGATTCAAGCCACTAATAAACAACTGCACATCTTTAATGGGTTTTTGTGTTTCAGCTGAAACAACCTGCGCAACGATGATACCTTCACCAGATGACTCAGTGACAATCGGCGTCTTATCGGTACTGGCAAGCACACCCGCTTCCGAGCTTTCGATATTTAATAATGTTTTCTCAGGATCATCATAAAACGTGACTAGAATTTGTACATCTTCTGCTGATCGTAAGGGTAACTCGAAGGAAAAAAATTGATTCTTTTGAGTGCGAATTTTGATTTGATAAATCCCAGGAGGCAATTTACCGGCGATACTCCCGCTGGATCCTGTTGTAATAGGTGCACCATCCTTAGAGAGCCAGGTATAGGCTGTTGCAGAGCTATCAATAAATCGTGCATCAGGTCGGCCAAATTGATCGCTTATAACTGAAATTTCAGCACCAGGAATGGGTAAGCCATCTTGGAATAAATTTATCGAAAATTGTGCGGAATCGGTACTCGCGAATACATCATTTGTTGTTGTGATCAAAGCGATCACAAACATTAAAACCTGAATAATCTGGATCATCTGTCAATCTTTATTCTTTTTTTAAATTAGTGCGATTACAGTGGTTTATTAGGGTTAAAAAACCAAAATGTATCTATTTGTAAATTGGAGATTAGCTGATGCGAGAATAGGCATGACAAAATGCAATGGCCTACTTAAAGCAAGCCAATACTACTGATGGATTGTTAAACTAATGTGACAGAAATAAAAATGACGGCCTAGCAGCGTGGTGAAGATAAATCGTCGTAATTGTGATGCGAGTCGATGCTTTGTCAACAAATGTCGGAAAGCTAATTAGCGTACCTAATTTATGCACATTTCCAAGGTTCTTCTTTACAGATTTCCATCAAACGACGCAATTCGATTCCTTTTTTGAATAACTCAGGATCTGTTAAGAAATCGAGGTGCTTGCTGGCTTGCTGAAATCGCCCGCTTGAGAACTGAGCATAGGCAAGCGCATAACGAATGCTCTGGTCTTCAAACAAACCAACACGATATAGACTAGCCTCCATGCCAGCTGCTTGATCATACTGTTTAAGCGCGAGCAAAATTGATAACCGCTGTTTAAGCTTAACTTTCTGGTCGTTGATTCCGGAATTGAGCATCAACGCTTTATGCAAGCGCCCTGCACGACGATAAACTTCTGCCGCCTCAGATACCAATTCCGAATTGATGCGCGCGGCTTGTTCAAGAATATGGGCTGCCGCATTCAGCATCCCTTGGTCTAGATAAATATGTGCAAGCAGTTTTGCTACAACCTCGTTATCCGGAAATTTTAAACGCGCTATTTCC
Organism: uncultured Nitrosomonas sp.; assembly: GCA_964537855.1. Lineage (GTDB taxonomy): Bacteria > Pseudomonadota > Gammaproteobacteria > Burkholderiales > Nitrosomonadaceae > Nitrosomonas. The sequence continues at coordinate 5,345 of CAZIDT010000032.1, read as the reverse complement.
ATGATTTTAAGCGCTTCCTGAAATTCTCGACTAAGCCTTAGCGCATTTCCGATTGCGACATATTCTTCAGCTTGTGCTTTCGATCGCGAAAGATATTCTCGACCTAGATTCGCAGCCTCCTGATACAGCTGAAGTTGTACGAAATAAAACACTTTTAATTTTAAAAAACGATAATCATTTGAAAAAAGCTGATGGCCTCGATTAAGCGTTTCAATTGCTTGCACAGTGTTTTGCAAATGCCAATAAGACTGTGCTTGGATCGATGTCAAAGCGGGGTTCTTTCTTTTATGTTCACCTGCCTTATCAATCACACTGAGGACACCTTGATAATCCTTAAGTGAGAAATGAATTTGGGCTAAATAAGCGTAGATGAGCGGATCGTTCTGCCCATACTTGATCGCAGCTTTTAGGCTATCTTTGGATGCTTCAAAATCATTGAGATTCATGTAAGCCAAACCTTGTAAGGTATAAAAGCGTGCCAAGTCGGTTTTTTCATCATCCAAATTAACGCTTTGCAACGCTAATAATGCACGGTCATAATGCCCATCCTTAAGCATGATAGCTGCTAGCTCGATAAAGTCATCGGATTGTGGCTTTTCCTCCTTTGCTAAAGCCGGATGAAAATAGCCACTAATCAAAATGATAATGATGGTTAGGGTTCGTTTTACGGCCATGAGCATTTCTAAATACTTATCTTTCTATTATCAAGATAGATCAAATCGGATTTTCTGCTTAGCCCAAACTCTGACGGAATCACCTTTGTATTTGGCTGGTTCAAATTGCCACGACCGCACCCCTTGCAAAGCCGCATCGTCGAAAACCCCACTGGGATTTGATTCCAAAACTTGCACTTGCTTTACCGATCCATCGGTATCCACCAATACAGAAAGAACAACATAGCCCTTTATCCCATTCTTTTTCGCTGAAGGCGGATATCTGAACGAACTCCTTGATTTCGGTCTTGGTGGGACATCTACGAGATCCTCTGTCATAACAGCGTTACCAGTCTTACCTAACAAGCTCTCATCGACACCCGTCATACCCCCATTATCGAATCCCAACAAGCCCAGATCAATTCCTGACAGGGAAGAGCCCAGACCTTTAAAAGGGGGGGGCGTATTAGACCGAACAGGCTGCTTTTTAGGCTCTACTTTCTTGATCTCTTGCTTAGGCTCAGGTGGAGGTTGTTTTACCATACTAATCTCGGTAACCTCTTGCGCAGGTGTTTTGTCTAATGAATCCGCAAACTTATTCATGAGAATCACCATACCGAAAACAACAATCGGCCCCATTAGCATCGATATGGTTGCAACAACATGCTTATTCATTGGTTTATTTATCATGGCTTCCTCTCTCATTCTTAGTTAACCCGCTTCTTTTCGTGTGGCTACGCCTACACTTTGTGCACCAGCCAGTCGGGCCTGATCAACCACCTCTACCAATTTACCGGCAGGTACACCTTCATCCGTTACAACGAGCACTACCTTATTCGTTGAGGTGCTCAGTAAATCTCTAAGCTTGCTCTGGATAAGCCAAACCCTTACAGGTTCACCATCCATATAGGTATCACCATTGCGATCAATAAATAAGCGAATGGCCTTACTCGAAGATGACACCGCACTACTTGCCTTAGGTCGCTCTAGTTCTAATTGCATATCTTTGACAAACGTTGTCGTAACCATAAAAAAAATCAACAAAATAAAAACAATGTCGATCAATGGCGCCATATCGATGGCCGTTTCAGTTTCAGGCGGTTCGCTATATCTCATAAGGGAAGTTCACTCTAAATATCAGTCAAGGCAACCTACATAACAATTTCTTAACTTGCAGCAAATCTTTCTCGATTTGCTGTTGTTTTTTACTCAAAAAACTATGGGCGAGTAGTCCAGGAATTGCGACAGCCAGCCCCATTTGTGTGGTGAACAAGGCTTGCGAAATGCCACCCGCAATACCTCCCGTTTGCGTAAATAACGCCATGCTGGCCAGCGAATCAAATGTTTCAATCATTCCCACTACGGTTCCCAACAAACCCAGCAATGGGGAAATAATGACAATGATCTTGACCAAAACCGAAAATTTCGCGATTTCCCGTTCAAACTCATAAAAAGCCGCATCCAGTTGATAGGAAAGGTTCCCAATGTGCTGCTTCTTTAGCGCAATGCCTTTTTGTACCGCTTGCTCAACAACACTTTGCGCGTCTCGAAATTTTCCTTCACGATAAAAGCCTAGCAAATCTCTGACCCCCATTTTTCTGGGCGTTTTTAAAACCCAAAAACGATAACCGAGACCGTACCAAAGTAATAACACGCAGCCAAACAAAGGTGGCATGACAAACCCACCCGCTTGAAACAATTCCTCAACAAGACTAATAATTTCACTGAATGTCATGCTTCAGTCTTTCCCAGCGTTTAAGCTGGTTGTGGTTGAATTGCTAATAGCTGCGTTTCAGGATTATTGCCAGTACCAGAATCGATCGCGACTGAATTACCTGGCTTTCCACCTAGAAAGGCATTCGTTGCTCGTAAAGCAGAGTGCTCGATATCTCGTCGAATATTTCTCGCCCAAGCATTAAGAAGTGAGCCCAACATGAGTGTTGGAATCGCCACGATCAAGCCTAATTCCGTAGTCACTAGCGCGATCGAAATCCCACCTGATAGTAATTTTGGATCACCGGTTCCGAATTCGGTGATGACATCAAACGTGGTAATCATCCCTGTAACCGTTCCTAATAAGCCGAGCAACGGTGCAACGGAAGCAATCACCATAATGGTCGAACCAAAGCGATCCAGCGGTCCAGCTTCCTGCAAAATAGCCTCATGAACAATATCTTCCATATGTTCGCGATCATCTTTAAGATGGCGAAGCGTAGAAGCTAAAACACGAGATATTGCGGATGCGCCGGTATCGCATATTTTTTTAGCCTCGCTCAAACGCCCTTCTGCGATAAGTGCAATGATTCGGTCTGCCAGTTGCTTATTATCTGCGCTATTTTTCCGTAACAGGAGGGCGCGAACCAACGCCAATAAAAGCGCTAGCACACCAAGACCGACAATAATCCATCCAATCATGCCACCCGATTCGATAATACTTATTACTGTTTTATCAGGCGTTTCATCAATCGCGGTCGTACGAGATTCAAATAAAAATAATTTCAGGTATTCGGGCTGTTCATTTTTACTCAAAGCGGATGCAATATCCGCCGCAGGCTCTTTCCATACCTTAAACTCACCATTTCCGGCAGGAACTAGGGCTCCACCACCATCTGCACTAACACCAAACGCAGCAATATTTCCTAGCTGTATAATGGAACCCTCCGCTTGCTTACCTGATTCTAAAAAGAATTTCCCTGCCTTCGATTGGATTTCCCCTAACTTTTGGATCAGCGCAAGCCCCTGCTGCAGCAGGAAAGTCGTTTTTTCTAGATCATTTTCCTTTCCCTCTTTGATAGCAGGTGGCATTTCAATCCCATACTGTTTCAAAGTCAGCTCTGACTGAGCATAGGTGATCTCTAAGGCATCATTTCGTTCACTTACCGCTGCTTGAGTACGCTCTGCTTCCGCAATTTGGCTATTAAATTGATCGATTTTTGCAGAGCGCGAAACCGACTCACGCTCCAGCGCATTAATTTTTCGAATTAATTCTTGTTCTTTACTATTGGCACTCGCTTTATATTTATCCAACTGTGCTTTCAACTCACGTTTCTGCGCGTCCAGAAATGCATACTCGCGCTTATAAGCAGTTTCGAGATTAACTGGTTTCGAATCCGACGTTGTACTTTTCTTGGCTGATGTTGCTTTACCTGAGCTATCCACATTTGCTTTTTTAGCTGAAGGAGATTCGGTGGTAATTGTTTCAATTGCTTGCGTAGACTCCGGAATCGCTTCTTGCGCCGAGGCCGCAGTCATCAAACAGTAAAGTAACCCGATTAGAAGAAATGGTTTCATAATTTTTTCAAAGGATTTGGCAGTTCAAAGTAACCCTGGCGTATTTGTTTCTTCAAGGCATCAAAAAGCTGACTGATTTGGGTTTTATCTTTTTTAGTCTCCATTGAGACAAATCGCCAATTCGAACTATCAACTCGCTGCGCCATGCCAAACCGGCCATCTCGTGTTTGGAAATAAAGAAAAACGGTTCCTAGTTTGGCTATATCTGCCAACATCTTTTCACCGTTCAATTCGATGGTTTGCTGATAAATTCCATTCTCTTTACTCAACCGCACTTCATCTTCAATCAATGACCAAGCATGATTGACTGCCTTTTTAGGATCAATAAGCTTATTATTAAGATTGTCCTCCAAATCTTGAATCGCTTTCAGTCTGTCTTCAATCTTAAATGGCAAGCCAGCCTGGATGAATCGCTTATATTCAGCCAGAAACGCGATCAAACTTGGTTTTAAATTATCACCAGAATGTTCGGCCTGCTTAGATTCTGCAGTTAATTTCTCAATCGATTGCTGTAATTTCTCGATACTGACTTTCTGGCGCCGCTCTTCTACACTGAGATCAGCTAATTGCGAAGATAGAGAAGCAATTCGACTATTATGATTTTCCTTCTCCAAGTCCAACTGAGATTGCAGCTCTTCAACTTCACCACGAATTTTTGCCAGTGATTTCGCTAAATTCTCCAAATTATCTGCAGTAACAGTCGGCGCATACAACGTAATGATGCCCAGCCAAATTAATGTCAGCAGGCCGTCAAAACATTTCTTCAATATGTATAACATTGCAAAAAACCTCAACTGGGATTGTTTCACTGAATAGAGGAAAATCGATACCAACCCACTTAATATTATGAGTAGCTCTCAATCTCGATTATTTCCGGTATGAACGGGGCCCAACAAACCTCTTAGATCCCCGGTATCGTACTGGGAAAATGTTACATTTTTATGTCAATCACGCTAGAAAATGGGTCTAATCAAGGGTAGTCTCGAAGATTAGATGATTTAATGTTGCGATCTGAAGGAACGGTGATTATTTCTGAGGTATATTCTGAGATAGCTAAAATAGCTTGAGAATCTTCTAATCTGTCATGAAGCAGTAACATTCAACCGTGATAATGGTAGCTACCAAGTGCTTCCCTTCTCTTGGTTAGGGTACCGGTAGTTTTTCCCCTGTTTGTCTCATATTCTCACACACACTGGTACCCACCCTTCTACGCTTGAGATACCTATAGTCAAACAATTTTGAGTTCATAGGCAAAGATAACGCTATCTGCCAAATATTGGGATACTTAACTCTTCGCTAGAACACTCAAGGACGGAGTATAGCCCCATCCTTTCCCCTTTTCCGATTTCTTAGTTTTTTACTTGTTTATTAGTGCGCTTAATACGATAAATCGTAGTTGTG
>CAZIDT010000031.1:0-9443 GCA_964537855.1 uncultured Nitrosomonas sp. | reverse complement strand
TTATTTCTTGTTTAAGCGAGATAGGATAATATTCTTGTTCTTTTAGACGATTGAAAAATGAAGACCTTATACGACAAATTGTGGGAAGCACACGTAGTGCACGCAGAATCAGATAAACCTGATAGTACTGTTCTTTTGTATATCGACCGCCACTTAGTACATGAAGTTACTAGCCCTCAGGCATTCGAAGGATTGAAATTGGCAGGAAGAAAGCCTTGGAGAACGCGTTCCATTCTAGCAGTCGCTGACCACAATGTGCCAACCACCAACAGAAAAAATGGCATCAGTGATCCCACTTCACAATTGCAAGTAGATACCTTGGATCAAAATTGTGATGAATTAGGAATCACCGAGTTTAAAATGAATGATCAACGGCAAGGAATCGTCCATGTCATTGGCCCAGAGCAAGGAGCAACTTTACCGGGAATGACAGTGGTGTGCGGTGACTCTCATACCAGTACCCATGGCGCATTTGCATGCCTCGCTTTTGGAATCGGTACCTCAGAGGTAGAGCATGTGCTTGCTACACAATGCTTGGTAACCAAAAAATCTAAATCAATGCAAGTACTGGTAGAAGGAGTATTAGGTAGAGGTGTGACTGCCAAAGATATCGCCTTAAACATTATTGGCAAGATTGGAACGGCTGGTGGAACGGGTTACGCAATTGAATTTGCTGGGAATGCAATTCGATCACTATCCATGGAAGGAAGGATGACGCTCTGCAATATGGCCATCGAGGCAGGTGCCCGTGCTGGCATGATCGCTGTCGACGATACTACGATCGAGTATATTAAAGGCCGACCATTTGCACCCAAAGGTAAAATGTGGGGAGACGCAGTTAACTATTGGAGAACATTAAAAAGCGATGAAGGTGCGGTTTTTGATCGTGTCGTAACAGTTAATGCAGCGGAAATCAGCCCACAAGTAACCTGGGGAACTTCTCCAGAAATGGTTACATCAATCGAAGGTTCTGTTCCAGATCCTGCATCGATTCCTGATCCCAATAAACGCAATGATGTAGAGAATGCACTGAAATACATGGGTATCAAACCCAACACACCGATCCAAGCGATCTATCTTGATAAAATTTTTATTGGATCGTGCACTAACTCACGTATCGAAGACTTACGGGAAGCAGCTTTGATACTAAAAGGTAAACGTGTTGCGGACAATATTAAATTGGCAATCGTTGTCCCTGGTTCTGGTTTAGTAAAATCCCAGGCTGAACAAGAAGGAATTGATCAAATCTTTCGTGCTGCTGGGTTTGAATGGCGTGAGCCGGGTTGTTCAATGTGTTTAGCGATGAATGATGATAAGCTTTTGCCAGGGGAGCGCTGTGCCTCCACGTCAAACCGTAATTTTGAAGGCAGGCAGGGACCTGGAGGAAGAACCCATTTGGTTAGCCCTGCGATGGCAGCAGCAGCAGCCGTTGCTGGCCATTTTGTAGATGTTCGTTTGATACACTAATGGTTAACTGAGAAGCCATGAAAAGGAGATTACAATGATTAAACCATTTGCGCTTTTATCAGCATTTCTAATTACGCTATACCTTACAGGTTGCAATACATTGCAAGGTTTTGGTAAAGACATACAGCGTGGCGGTGAAGCGATCGAAAGAACTGCCAAGTAACAGAAATCTATGAAAAAATTCACTTATTGCGATGGGTTAGCCGTACCGCTTGATCGATCAAATGTAGATACCGATGCAATTATTCCCAAGCAATTTTTAAAATCAATTAAGCGCTCAGGTTTTGGTAAAAATTTATTCGATGAATGGCGGTTTCTGGATACGGGAGCGCCAGGGGAGGAAAACCTTCAACGAAAATTAAATCCTGACTTTGTGCTTAATTTTCCGCGTTATCAAGGCGCTAGCATCTTGGTCACACGCGATAATTTTGGCTGCGGATCTAGTAGAGAACATGCGCCTTGGGCGCTTCAAGATTATGGCTTTGAAGTGATTATTGCACCTAGCTTTGCAGATATCTTTTTTAATAATTGCTTTAAAATCGGATTATTGCCGATCGTGCTTGATTCAAATACCATTGAAAGACTTATTGTTCAAATTCAAGCAACAGAAGGTTATCGCTTAACAGTTGACCTAGCAGCACAGACTGTCACGACACCAACCAAAGAATGTTATCATTTTGATATAGACCCGTTTAGGAAACATTGTTTAATCAATGGATTAGACGAAATTGGTTTGACATTACAGAACTCAGATAAAATTAAGCTTTTCGAGCAAAAACGGCAAAGTGAACAACCTTGGCTGTTCATCTAATCGCATTCACACAATTTTGATCACCCAATGAAAATAGCAGTTTTACCCGGAGACGGGATCGGTCCAGAAATTACGCAACAAGCTGAGAAAATTCTGATGGCACTTGCCAGCGATGGTCTGAAAATTGAATTAGAACATGGCTTAATTGGTGGCTCAGCAGTCGATAAATATGACAATCCCTTTCCTGAAGCAACACGCCGACTCGCTGAAGAAGCTGATGCCATATTACTGGGGGCGGTTGGCGGCCCCCAATACGATCAATTGCCGCGTGAAAAGCGCCCTGAACAAGGTTTATTAGCAATTCGCAAGGCGTTAAATTTCTTTGCAAATCTACGCCCAGCACAGCTTTACCCTGAATTGGCTAATGCATCAACATTAAAGCCAGAGATTGTTGCCAATCTAGATATTCTCATTGTTCGAGAATTAACCGGCGATATTTACTTTGGAACGCCTCGTGGTATTGAGGTTCGCAATGGGCAGCGAGTAGGTTTTAATACGATGATCTATACAGAATCCGAAATACGTCGCATCGCCCATGTGGCGTTCCAAGCTGCACGTAAAAGAAGTAGCAAATTGTGTTCAGTTGATAAAATGAATGTGTTGGAATGTACCCAATTATGGCGCAATGTTGTTGAAGAGGTTGCGAAAGAATACCCAGATGTAGCTCTTTCCCATATGCTAGTCGATAATGCTGCGATGCAGTTGATTCGCAACCCCAAGCAGTTTGATGTGCTTGTAACAGGCAATATGTTTGGGGATATATTATCCGACGAAGCTTCTATGCTGACTGGCTCAATTGGCATGCTGCCCTCTGCTTCATTAAATGAGTTTAATAAGGGGCTATATGAACCCATTCATGGCTCTGCTCCAGATATTGCAGGTAAAAATTTAGCTAATCCACTCGCCACTCTGTTATCCGTTTCAATGATGCTGCGTTATACCTTCAATCAAGATATGGCAGCTTCACGCATCGAAAATGCGGTTAAAAAAGTGCTAGCGTCAGGTTATCGTACAGTCGATATCTTTGAGCAAGGAATGATTAAAGTCGGAACAGCAGAAATGGGAAATGCAGTACTCGCAAATTTATAGCCATAGAAATTATTTGAATTTACAATCATTTTTCTTACTTAATTGTAACTTTATTAGTAATCACGGCTTGTAATCTAATCAAGTTGTGCATATTTAAGACAAGAACTATTTTACAAAGGTTAATTTAATCAAATGAAACAGGTTGGTTTTGTTGGTTGGCGCGGAATGGTTGGATCTGTTCTCATGCAGCGTATGCGTGAAGAAGATGATTTTTCGCTGGTCGATCCCATTTTTTTCTCTACATCCCAGAAAAATGGCAAAGGTCCGGATATAGGTAAAGAAATTCCGCCGCTCAAGGATGCGCATGATCTCTCCGAGCTCAAAAAAATGGACATCATCATCACATGCCAAGGTGGCGATTATACAAATGAAGTATTTGGGAAATTACGAGAGTCTGGATGGAAGGGCTTCTGGATCGATGCTGCATCAACATTAAGAATGAAAGATGATGCAGTAATCATCCTTGATCCTATCAACATGCCAGTCATTAAGCAAGCCTTACACGATGGCACAAAAAACTATATTGGTGGCAATTGTACGGTAAGTTTAATGTTAATGGGTGTTGGTGGATTATTTGAAAATAACATGGTGGAGTGGATGAGTGCCATGACCTACCAAGCTGCATCCGGCGCTGGCGCCCAAAATATGCGTGAACTTTTACAACAAATGGGGGAGGCGCACCATGTTGCAGAAGAATTATTAAATAACCCCGCTTCAAGTATATTGGATATCGATAGGGAAGTTTCAGAAAAACTTAGAGATAAAAAATTTCCAGTTGAAAATTTTGGTGTCCCATTAGCAGGAAGCCTGATTCCCTGGATTGACCGGGAGGTAGCGCAAGGACAAAGCAGAGAAGAATGGAAAGGACAAGCAGAAACGAACAAAATTTTAGGACATCAAAGTAAACCGGTTCCTGTTGATGGCATTTGTGTTCGAATTGGCGCTATGCGATGCCATAGTCAGGCTTTAACTATTAAATTAAAGCATGATATTCCTTTAGATGAAATTGAGGATGTTATCGCCCAATCAAATGATTGGGTCCGCGTGATTCCTAATGAAAGAGAAATAACAACGAAGGAACTTACCCCAGTTGCCGTTACAGGAAAATTAGATGTTCATGTCGGTCGTATCCGTAAATTGAGTATGGGTGGTGAGTATTTGACGGCCTTCACCGTTGGTGATCAATTGCTCTGGGGAGCTGCTGAGCCATTAAGGAGAATGTTAAGAATACTGGTAGAAAATTAATTACTTTTAGAATCGAAGCCTTTTTGCCTCTTTATTCAAGTTAGATAGAATACCCAAGAATCATTTATCATTCTAATACTTGGTAATTATTACTTGTTTTGCCAATTGCCTTGATATTGGCATACAATCTGTTCTAAAAATTGTGAGGAAAACCCAGTGAATAAAATCTATCTTAGGGCGTGTTGGTTAGTAGTATTGATTGCATTTCCTTTTCTAGTTAATGCAGCTGGATTAGGCAAATTAACCTTAGGTTCATCACTTGGGCAACCACTAAGAGCAGAGATCGAGCTGGTATCGGTCAAGGGAGATGAAATCTCATCACTGGTAGCGCGAGTCGCCTCACCTGAGGCTTTCCGTCAGGCCGGTGTCACACTTGCGCCCTATCATTCGTCGTTAGTTATTTCAGTTGAACAGCGTACGAACGGCCAGCCCTATATTCAGATTAGTTCGCCGCAATCGATTAATGAGCCATTTTTAAATCTTCTTATTGAATTAAACTGGTCGTCGGGTCGACTATTGCGTGAATATACAGTATTGCTCGACCCTGTTGATACTAATGTTGCAGAGCCAGCGAGTCCCGTTGTTTCACCAGTCACGGATACCACACCTCAAACTAGCACACCCAAGACATCAGTACAGGGCAACCAAAGTAGGCAGAAGCCAAAACAACCCTCCCCCACTGCTAGATCGTCCAGCTCAAGCGGTGATACTTATGGTCCTGTCGTTAAAGGCGATACGTTAACCCGAATTGCAAGACAAGTGACCCCAGATGGAGTCGATCTAAATCAAATGTTAGTTGCGTTGTATCGAGCTAATCGAAGTGCTTTCTTTGAGAAAAACATGAATTTGCTTAAGGTTGGCACCATACTCCGCATTCCTGACCAAAATGAAGTCTCCGCAATAACACGCACTGAGGCTAATCGTGAAGTTAAAACTCAAACTGCTGATTGGCAAAATTACCGGCAAAGGGTTGCAACGGTGGGAGTTGCTCCAACAACCCGATCAGCTCAGCGTCAAGAATTAAAACAAGCTGCAACGGGTAAGATTACAACAACCGTTGAAGAACCAAAATTGAAGAAAGAAGACGCTCCAGCCGAAGTTTTAATTCTTTCAAAAGGGGAACAACTCGCTGATAGCAATAGTAGTATAGGCAAATCTGATTCTCAGCTATCCGAATCCTCTCAAGATTATGTGCGCATGATGGAAGAGGATGCAATTGCAAAAGATAGGGCATTATCTGAAGCAAATGAACGCGTCACAATGCTTGAGCAAAATATAGAACGTTTACAACGACTGCTTGAGATCAAAAATGCAGGAATGGCAGATATACAGAAACAAGCTGAGCAAGCTCAAATCAATGCCGAATCATTGACTCAACTAAAAGATGAAAGAGAGATTATTGCTGACAAACCTGCCGATGAATTAGTATCACCCCAAGAATCAGTTAAATCAGAAGAGCCAGAATTGCAGTCTGATTTAGCGACTACTCCGAGTCTTCCAACACCCTCGATATTACAAAACAACCCTATCCCAGCTCCCTTGCCGTCTGAGTCTGAGGCAGATCCCATTGAGCAAATCATGGCTTTTATCTCAGCGCTAGTTGATTTTACAACAGAGAATATCGAAGCCGTAGGTGGCGTACTCATCACATTATTGGCAGGATGGCTTGGAATCTCGTATATTCGCCGGAAAAAAACTCAAGCGAGCAATACTGATGAAGATGAAATCAATTTTGTTGAGGAAAATGCTGCTAGAGACGAAGAAGTGACTCCATCGCTCCCCAGTACATTGGCTTCTGAAGCTACTTTTGAGCAATTTGAAACCAAAACAGAAACTTCTCTCTCGAATGAATCAAATGAAATCAATTCCCCTACGAACAGTGCCCAAAATAATCTATCCCATGCAGCAAGCGGTTTCTTTTTTGGCAAAAATACAGACGAAGGTTTCATTTCTCACCATACAAACGAGAACGATGCAGATCAACAGCAACAGGAATCATCTGCTCAAGGGTTTAAATTTGATATGGGTGAAACAACTCAATTGTCTCCTCAATCTGAAGAATCAATCGATCAAAAAGATACTGTTTCCCATCAAGACTTTATTTTAGATTTTTCTTCTGATCAATCTCAAAACACGCAAACTGCTTCTATCAGCCATGACATGGATTTTCATATCGATTTACCAGCAGATGGAGATAAAACATCGAGTAATTTCTCAGGAAGATTAGAAGATAATGAGCCTATTGCCCAGTCATTTGATGAGCAACTTACTAAGCTAAATCTCACTGATATTAAGTTAGATCTAGAAGAAGATACGACCTCTAGCAAAGAAGCTATTACACACTCAGAGCCAACCACTCCGGAATGGCAAGAAGAAGTAGCAACTAAGATTGATCTAGCCAAAGCTTACCTTGAAATGGATGATAAGGAAGGAGCAAAAGAAATTTTGGAGGAAGTGTTAAAAGAAGGTAGTAATGAGCAAAAAGCGCTTGCAAGCACTATCCTTGATGATATCAATACAAAAATTTAGTATGATGTACCTATTTGTTAAGTAGCCTTTTGGGCTACTTTAGCTAATTTTTGTGAAAATTGCCTTAGCGCTGGAGTATGACGGTAGTCGTTACCATGGATGGCAAAGTCAGCCTGACTGCTTATCACTTCAAACAACATTAGAGCACGCGCTTACTAGAATTGCTTGTGATGAATCGATCAAAATCGTTGCTGCAGGGAGAACTGACGCTGGGGTTCATGCACTATGTCAGATCGTTCATTTCGAAACCAGTGTACAACGTCCACAAAGTGCTTGGGTTAGAGGTGTCAACGCATTACTGCCTCCAGATGTAGCTGTTCTATGGGCATGTGAAGTTGATAATCAATTTCATGCTCGTTACAGTGCCTTAGAGCGGTGTTATTTGTATTATCTCCTGAATCGTCCAACTAGGCCGGGTTTATTTCAGCATAAAATAGGCTGGTTTCATGAACCGCTGAATATCGATGATATGCAAAAAGCAGCCCAAAACCTACTGGGAGAGCATGACTTTAGTGCGTTCCGTACTGCCGAATGTCAGGCCAAAGATCCAATACGTAACCTTACAAAACTAAAGATTACACAACAGGATGATTTCTTTAAATTCGAATTCAGGGCAAACGGTTTTTTGCATCATATGGTACGTAATATCATTGGTAGCTTGGTCTATGTTGGCGCAAATCGTTATCAACCAAACTGGATAGCTGCGGTATTAGAGAGCAGGGATCGGAAACGCGCTGCGCCCACTTTCTCCCCCTGTGGCTTATACTTAGCTGAGGTAAAATATGATGCGCGTTGGAATCTTCCTACACCACATAACGTGTCTTGCGGCATCACGGCTTTAGAGGTATTTATAAAAAAACAAACTTGAATAAATACACCAACGACTGAGCGACATGTTAATCATAATAACATTTAAACATACATGCGTACGCGAGTAAAAATTTGCGGTATTACAAGAACTCAAGATGCACTCGCTGCAATATCCTATGGTGCAGATGCTATTGGTTTCGTATTTTGGCAGCAAAGCTCCCGAAATATCTTGCCTCAACAAGCGAGGACCATCACCAAAAATATACCGGCATTTGTCACAACAGTCGGGGTTTATGTTGATCCAACAATTGATTGGGTTAATGAAACATCAACCACAGCTAATTTAGGTCTGCTGCAATTCCATGGCGATGAAGCACCTGAATTTTGTGATCAATTTGCACTTCCTTATATTAAGGCACTACGTATCAAGGAAGGCGTGGATCTGTTAGAATACGCAAAGCGTTATCAAAACGCGAAAGCCCTTCTGCTGGACACTTATAGCACGAATATGCCTGGTGGAACGGGCGAAGTTTTCGATTGGAAATTAATTCCAAGCAATCTCCCGCTTCCCATTATATTATCGGGTGGTTTAACGCCAGATAATGTGGTACATGCAATAACAAAAGTAAGGCCATGGGCCGTAGATGTTTCAAGTGGTGTTGAAGCGAGCAAAGGTATTAAGGATATCAATAAAATTTCTGCGTTTATGCAAAAGGTTAAAAATTGTGAGTGCATATAATCTTCCAGATGAAAAAGGCCACTTTGGTCCTTACGGTGGTAAATTTGTAGCTGAAACCCTCATGACAGCGCTGGAAGAGTTACGAACTCAATATTTATTTTATCAAGCTGATAATGATTTCCAGACAGAATTTGCTTATGAGCTAAAACACTACGTTGGGCGTCCCACTCCTATTTATCATGCAAAACGGTGGTCTGACCACTTAGGTGGTGCCCAGATTCTTCTGAAACGTGAAGATTTAAATCATACTGGAGCACATAAAATAAATAATACGGTTGGACAAGCATTACTTGCCAAGCGTATGAATAAGAAACGAGTTATTGCTGAAACAGGTGCCGGTCAGCATGGCGTAGCCACCGCAACAGTTGCTGCACGTCAAGGTATGGAATGTGTTGTCTATATGGGTTCCGAAGATGTTAAGCGCCAAGCGATGAATGTTTATCGAATGAAATTACTCGGTGCGCAAGTTATTCCTGTCGAGTCAGGTTCTCGTACTCTTAAAGATGCCCTGAATGAAGCAATGCGTGACTGGGTTACCCATGTGGAAAATACTTATTATATCATTGGAACCGTTGCAGGCCCTCATCCCTATCCCATGATGGTGCGAGACTTTCAGGCGATTATTGGTAGGGAGGTGAAAAATCAAATGCAACAAGAGTATGGGCGTCAGCCTGATGCACTCATCGCATGTGTCGGTGGAGGTTCCAATGCAATTGGTTTGTTTTATCCTTACATTGATGATAGTAATATTAG
>CAZIDT010000030.1:0-9533 GCA_964537855.1 uncultured Nitrosomonas sp. | reverse complement strand
TCAATTAAGGATACGTGCTCCTCCAGTACCTCACCACAACCATCCCCCCCCCACTTTGGGATGGGTTGTCTGACAGTAGTGCCTAAACTCTTTAACCATGGCAGGCCATCGCTCCCGCAACGACAAGGCAAGCCCATTATCAAAATGATCATTGGGCGCAACACCGTGAACAATGACCTGAGCTTTACTTAGCAAGATATCCCCTTGGACTTCATGAATCATAGCAAATCCTTATAAATAAATAATAGAAGCTAAAACTACCCCAGCTTGTGAAACATTCATTTGTCAATCAATTGCCACAAACAATTTCCCTTGCTTGCTTTATTGATTACCTCCAACCGCTTTGTATGCTGTTCTACCTCACTGGGATTAGCAGGTAAGACTACAAGCTTTAGTTCTTTTAGCGCTTCATCCGTACTTCCATCTGGTACAAACGTATCAAAATCCATTAACAAGCTATCTTGCCCCCGCGTCATCTTGAGATAAACTTCAGCAAGCAACTCTGCATCTAAAAGCGCACCATGTAGCACTCGACGGGAATGATCAACTTGATAGCGCTCACACAATGCATCAAGGTTATTGCGTTTACCTGGATGGAGATCCTTTGCAAGTACTAATGTATCGATAATTTCTGAACAATAATTACTCAATACGTCCTGATTACACAATCCCAGTTCATTATTCAAAAAACTCACATCAAATGGCGCGTTATGAATCAATAATTCTGAATTTTCGATAAATTGGAGAAAAGCTTCGCAGATATCATGAAATTTGGGTTTGTCCTGCAAGAATTCCGAAGTCAATCCATGGATCTGTAATGCGCTGACATCACTTTCTCTTTCAGGATTCAAGTAATAATGAAAATGCCGTCCTGTTAACTGACGATTACACACCTCAACTGCAGCAATTTCCACAATGCGATGCCCTAGCTTTACATCGAGCCCTGTTGTTTCTGTATCAAGAAAAATTTGGCGCATCAATGCTTTACTCCACTGCCCGGATCATTTATTTGCTTTGTGATCACTGCTTCTACACCGCGATTAGCGAGCTCGTCCGCGCGCTCATTACCATCATGGCCATTATGACCCCTAACCCAGCACCATTCGATCGGATAGCGTTGCGATAATTGATCGAGCATCTTCCACAGCACTTCATTTTTGACTGGTTTACGGTCGGCTGTCCGCCAGCCTCGTTTCTTCCAATTTTCGATCCATTCACTAATCCCCTTCTGTACATATTGTGAATCAGTAAACAAATGAACTTGAAATGCTCCTTCGATCGGTAGCGATTCTAATGCTTGAAGTGCACGAATTGCCGCCATCAACTCCATTTGATTATTGGTTGTACTCACTTCCCCACCAAATAACTCCTGGGTATGGCCATCATACAGAACTAAAGCACCCCAACCACCTACCCCAGGATTACCTTTACAGGCCCCATCGGTATAAATTTCAACTTTACGTACTGTATTTTTCATCACGGGCCATACTCGCTATTCATTTAGACTCTCATAAACTGACTATCACCCTAGAAACTCTAGAATCACTGAGCCAATCTGCTTTGACCATTCTAATCCGAGGCTGTAACAAATACTAGTCGATCAAACCCAATACAGCTCGTTAATAGAAATATGCCATCACTTAAACAAATAGCTAAGGCCATGTTCAAACAACATAATCCACACTTATTTACTTTTACTCAACAACGGACAGCAGCCAACGGTAGCATGGTAACACGACAAATCCACTAGATAATTAGGCGCCTGGCGTAAATATTCAAGGAAAGTCTCAGCAACAATCGATAACTGTTTACCGGATGGATAAGCGTAATACCATGAGCGTTTAAGTGGAAAACCCTCTACATCCAGCATGACAAGTTGGCCCATAGGCGCATCCAACGCAAGAGTATGACGTGAAAGTACCGTGATACCCAATTCTCCGACAATAGCTTGTTTAATCGCTTCATTACTACCTAATTCCATCCTAACGTTTATTTTAATCCCATGATCAGTAAAAAAACGTTCTGTCGCCATTCGCGTACCCGAACCAGGTTCGCGGATAATAAACATTTCCTTACTGAGGGATTGAGCTGGAATGTTTCTAACTCTGGCAAGAGGATGGTTCGTTGAAGCGAGAACAACTAACGGATTATCTAAAAAGGGGGCTGAAACTGCATCGATTTCTTCCGGAACCTGCCCAAGGATATAAAGATCATCCTGATTATGCTGTAACCGCTCTAAAACCCGCTCACGATTAGTTACTTTCAGCTTCACCTCGATTCCAGGATATTCTTTACAAAACATACCTAATAAGCGCGGAGTGAAGTATTTTGCTGTCGTCACAACCGCGAGCCTTAACTTTCCAGATTTTAGGCCTTTCATATCGGATGCGATCATTTCAAATCGCTCAAAATGTTCAAAAATACCTAAGCATGTTTGATAAAGTTCTTTCCCAGCATCAGTTAAATAGATTTTCTTTCCAATTTGCTCAAACAAAGGCAGACCAACATCATCCGTTAATTTCTTGATTTGCATCGATACTGTCGGTTGAGTCAGAAATAATTCTTCAGCTGCACGAGTAAAACTTTTCAAACGTGCAATAGCTTCAAACACCTCAAGTTGACGTATAGTGCTATGGCGCATCGCTCCCCCTCCATATATAGACCATTATCTATCATTACTATAGAAATAATTGATTTTTATTTATGATAATAAAAATCTACCATAATTCCAACCCGCATTGAGCAATTTCTGTGACTTAGCGCGTGGCTACATCCGATCAATATTTTGGAGAAAATTATGGCTTCAGAAACCATGAAAGAAGGTAAAGAACGTTACAAATCCGGCGTCATTCCATACAAAAAAATGGGCTACTGGGAACCTAGCTATGTGCCCAAAGATACGGACGTCATCGCGCTGTTTCGCATCACGCCTCAACCAGGAGTAGATCATGAAGAAGCAGCGGCAGCAGTCGCAGGTGAATCTTCTACGGCAACCTGGACCGTGGTATGGACTGATCGGCTAACTGCATGTGAACTCTATCGTGCAAAAGCATACAAGTCTGAGCTTGTGCCCAATACAGGTCCGGGCACTAAAAACGAAGCGCAATACTTTGCTTATATCGCCTATGATATTGATCTATTCGAAGAAGGTTCAATCGCAAACTTAACCGCTTCCATTATCGGCAACGTATTTGGTTTCAAAGCAGTCAAGGCCCTGCGTCTGGAAGATATGCGTATTCCCGTTGCTTACCTCAAAACCTTTCAAGGTCCTGCAACTGGTATCGTGGTAGAACGTGAACGTTTAGATAAATTTGGCCGTCCACTGCTTGGCGCAACGACCAAACCAAAGCTGGGTCTTTCTGGACGCAACTACGGGCGCGTTGTATACGAAGGACTAAAAGGTGGTCTGGATTTCATGAAAGACGATGAGAACATTAACTCACAACCTTTTATGCATTGGCGTGATCGTTTCCTGTATTGCATGGAAGCAGTGAATAAAGCATCTGCGGCAACCGGTGAAGTCAAAGGGCACTATTTGAATGTGACGGCCGGCACGATGGAAGACATGTATGAAAGAGCGGAGTTTGCTAAATCTCTGGGTTCAGTCATTATCATGATCGATTTGGTGATCGGCTACACTGCGATTCAATCGATGGCAAAATGGGCACGCAGAAACGACATGATATTGCATCTACATCGTGCGGGTAATTCTACCTATTCACGCCAAAAAAATCACGGCATGAATTTCCGTGTGATTTGTAAGTGGATGCGTATGGCGGGTGTCGATCATATTCATGCAGGCACCGTTGTGGGAAAACTCGAAGGTGATCCGTTGATGATCAAGGGCTTTTACGACACCTTGCGCGATACACGCACTGAAAAAAATCTAGAACATGGATTATTCTTTGACCAAGACTGGGCTTCTCTCAATAAAGTAATGCCAGTTGCGTCAGGAGGCATTCATGCAGGTCAGATGCATCAACTCATTGATTACCTGGGTGAAGATGTAGTTTTACAATTTGGTGGGGGAACCATTGGTCATCCTCAAGGCATTCAAGCAGGCGCGACAGCAAATCGTGTTGCACTAGAAGCGATGATCCTTGCTCGCAATGAAGGTCGGGATTACGTCAAAGAAGGTCCACAAATTCTTGCAGATGCTGCCAAGTGGTGCACGCCGCTCAAGCAAGCGTTGGAAACGTGGAAAGATATCACCTTTAACTACGATTCTACGGATACAGCTGACTTTGTGCCATCCACGACTGCAAATGTTTAATCATTTTAGGAGAAACAATTATGATGACCAATTCGGGTAACATACTCACACAGGGGCAATTTTCTTTCCTGCCCCCGTTGACTGACAAGCAAATTTCAGCTCAGCTCAAATATGCGTTAAAAAATGGCTGGGCAATTGGGGTTGAATATACGGATGACCCGCATCCACGTAACACGTACTGGGAAATGTTTGGCAATCCTATGTTTGATTTGAAAGATCCAGCAGGAATTTTGTTGGAAATTAATAGCTGCCGCAAAACTTTTCCAAATCACTATATCCGTGTGACTGCGTTTAACTCAACACGCGGGGTTGAAAGCCCAACAATGTCGTATATTGTCAACCGGCCGAAGAAAGAACCAGGTTTTGGTTTAGTTCGTCAAGAAGGTGCAGGGAGGAGTGTTAGCTATACCATTCACTCTTATGCAACCGACAAACCAGAAGCTGAACGCTACTAGCAGTAAGCAATCTCTCTCTTCCTTAAGAAGAGAGAGATTGCTAACATCGCAAACGCAGTCGCTTAATAAGTTTCTTTGCATTTAACAAAGGGTTCTAATTATTAAATCAATACAATAGATATATGCTGCCAGTATCTATCCTAAAGAGAAGATCAAATGTCCAAGCAAACTAAAAACTTAACATCGACTCAAGACACACCGATTGATTTGGATGCAGAGTTCCAAGAATCTAATATCCAGGAAGTGCTGGATAAACTAGATCGGGAGTTGGTTGGTTTAACCCCTGTGAAAACTCGCATACGTGAAACCGCAGCTTTGTTGCTGGTCGATCGCGTTCGTAAACGATTAGGATTGTCTGCGGGCGCACCTAGCTTACACATGTGTTTTACTGGAAATCCTGGTACGGGAAAAACAACAGTAGCTCT
Source organism: uncultured Nitrosomonas sp. (assembly GCA_964537855.1). Lineage (GTDB taxonomy): Bacteria > Pseudomonadota > Gammaproteobacteria > Burkholderiales > Nitrosomonadaceae > Nitrosomonas. Next base: position 4,380 of record CAZIDT010000030.1, on the reverse strand, counting down.
GCGTATGGCAGAAATCTTACACCGCCTGGGTTATGTACGTGAGGGGCATCTGGTTTCGGTAACCCGAGATGACTTGGTCGGTCAATATATTGGACATACCGCACCAAAAACAAAAGAAGTCATTAAAAAAGCAATGGGTGGGGTTCTTTTCATCGATGAGGCATATTACCTTTATAAACCAGAGAACGAACGTGATTATGGTGCGGAATCAATAGAAATTCTGCTGCAAACGATGGAAAATAACCGCGACGATTTGGTTGTTATTCTGGCAGGTTATAAAGATCGCATGGATAAATTCTTTCATAGCAATCCCGGCATGCGCTCGCGCATAGCGCACCATATCGACTTTCCAGATTATGCTCCTGATGAATTAGTTTCGATCTCCAAATTAATGTTAGAAAGTCAGAATTACTGTTTCAGTGCAGCCGGAGAAGAAGCATTCGGGAAATATATCCGCCTGCGTATGAAGTCGGATCATTTTGCTAATGCGCGCTCGGTTCGTAACGCGCTTGATCGTGCTCGATTACGGCAGGCAAATCGATTATTTTCCGGAACAAAGAAATCATTATCCAAAACTGATCTCATCACATTAGAAGCTGAAGATATTCTAGCAAGTCGTGTTTTTCTTGAAAGTACATCGGATAATGAGCCCAATTTAAAAGTTAAAAAATAAAAATTTAATACGACATCTTGGTAGCAATGGAAACGCTGACTCTCCCCTGGCGAGTTTTCCCTAAAACAATCGAAGCGGCTTGTTATAACCGCGTGCGGCTTGCGTTGTTACGCTTAGGTTTTCCACTTCGAGTTGCATTACAGCAGCATCGTGGATTAGAAGTCATTCTAGACAGCGCCATGTGGTTATGTGTTGACAGTAACACAGAGGATCAGCCCATTTTGGCATGGCGCGAGTTTCAGACTTGTGAGCGACGTGGTTTACACTTACCCGTTTCTTGTGAATTGTGGCTATATCATAGCTGTGCAGGTCTTATCATGGGATCAGCTCTGGATGATTTGGATAAAGCACTTGAAAATATTATGCATTGAGCTAATTTTTTCACCCCCCTAGATTTCAGAGGATAAAAATGCCACTCGTCGATATGCGAGATATGCTAAACCATGCCTATCAAAATAACTACGCAGTCGGTGGTTTTGGGCTAGTGAGTTTAGATTTTTTACAAGCGATCATGAGCGCTGCCGAATATTGCCGTTCACCGGCTATTCTTAACCTCTCTGAACCGCTATTTAAGCATTACGATACTGGGTTAATACTCGCGTCCGTTGAACACGCGGCACATCACGCAAAGGTACCCATCGCGATTCATTTTGATCATGGCCAAAGCTATGAATCACTCGTGCAAGCTATCAAGTCAGGTTGTAACAGTATTATGTTGGATGCTTCGAAAGATACCTTCTCGGCTAATGTTGCAAAAACGTCTCGTGTAACTGAAATGGCACATAACTGTGGAATCGCTGTAGAAGGTGCACTGGGTTTTGTTGGCGGTAGCGAAGGGGAAAATGCGGTTTGCCATCCAGGTGAAATCACTTTTACCTCAACTGAAGAAGCAGAAGCATACGTTGCCCGAACTCAAGTTGATTTTCTGGCGGTTTCAATCGGTACTTCACATGGTCGGCAACTGAATCGGGCTAAACTTGATTTCAAGCGGTTAAAACGCATCAATGAAACCCTAAAAATACCCCTAGTTCTGCATGGAGGAAGTGGATTAGCAGAAGAGCAATACCACAAGCTCATCTTGAGTGGGGTCACCAAAATCAACTGCTATACTGAGTTATCTGATTTAGCAGCCCACCAAATCCATACGAATTTTGGCATACAGCCATGTAGCGGCTATATTGAAGCATTAGCTGGCATACATGATCGATTATTTGAGCGAATCAAACAATACATGCAATTTTGGGGATCAGCAGGCAGAGCTGCTGAGGTACTCATTCAATGTCAAGGATGGCAGCCGATCAAGCAAACCATCCTACTCGATCCTCATCAACAAAAGAACTTAGGGCTCCTTGCAGCGCAAGGTAGGGAATTACTAAACACGATTCCGGGTGTGCGTGACGTATTTCTAGGAACAGCTATCACAGAACCTGCACGCTATCAATTGTGCTGGCAGATTCAGCTTACTCACGAAGATGCTTTGCCTCATTATCTTGCCCATCCATCCTATACTGCGTTTATCAACCAATGCTGCTACGCGTTATCTTCAGAAAGAATCAATATCACGTTTACACCCAGTCACTCCGCCAAGAACGATGAACTAAAACAAGTTGGAAGGTTGTAGCACGCTAAAGTACTACTTTTACTTAACTAAGGTTTATTAAAATAATTATAGAACCCATATTTTTATAATATGGGTGTTTATTTCATCTGCTACGCAAATTTCCCTAAAAAGGGTAAACCGATACAAATGCAAAATCATCAGCAACCAGGGGAGTTCCCACAACATGAATGGCTGCTTCAATATCACTGCTTCCATTGCCCTCAATATCAACTTCTATACGCTGGATTCCTTGATCATCGACAACTCGGATCTCACTCACTCCTGTTGCTGTAAAAGCTGCATTTCCAAGAAACACAATATTTGCTGACCATTCAAATGACTGCAAAACAATAAGATCTTCTAGGCCATTGAAATCAGTAATCAAATCGGTTTTCGTAACCGTTGAGTCTCCCAAACCAGAACCAACACTAAATACAAATTCATCAGCGCCAGCTCCGCCGGTCAAACTATCCGCGCCTAAATTACCCCTCAGAATATCTGCACCCGCTCCACCATCTAAAATATCATCGCCATAAGCGGCCCGGATCCTGTCATTCCCATTCCCTCCATACAAGCTATCATTCAGCAGATCGCTTCCCCCACTGAAGATTAAATCATTACCATCCCCACCCTGGACATAGTCGTTACCACGCCCTGCATTAAGCCAGTTATCACCATTTGAACCGATAATCGTATCGCCAAAATCACTGCCTTGAACTTGCTCCACATTGAGAAGCATATCTACCCCCGCCCCTCCAGTGTTCTGCCAAGTCGTCAAGCTCAAGTCGACTTTCACACCACTACTCGAATTCAGGAAATTAACGGTGTCGATCCCATCACCCCCATCGATTACATCATTACCAATACCACCACTATCCGGAGTAATCTGGTCATTTCCAAGGCCTCCATACAACTTATCGTTACCCGCACCACCTGAAATTTGATCATGTCCATCGAGACCGTAGATGGTATCGCTACCATTACCACCCGTAAGCACATTCGATCCATTTGTCCCCGTTAATAAATCATTGAGACCGGTTCCAATGATATTTTCAATGTTGCTAAGGGTATCTTTACCTGCCCCGCGGGTATCTTGCGCTGTGTTAATCCGTAAATCAACCGCCACTCCGCGTGATCCGCCCACAAAAGCACCATAATCGACTGTATCGATTCCATCGCCACCATCGATCAAATCATTACCACTAAGCCCCGTATCTGGCTTAATCACATCGTCACCCAATCCTCCATAAAGCTTATCATTCCCCGATCCACCATCGATCAAGTCATTTCCCCCAAAACCATAAATGGTGTCGCGGCCTGCGCTCCCTAATAATGTATCATTGCCATCCAAGCCATTGATGACATCATCGCCTCCTAGCCCATCAATCATATCTCCCAACAAATACTGGGCATTGATGACATCATTTCCATTTGTACCATAAGTAAAATTCGTTGCACGCGCATTTATTGGCATATCACGCTCCTTTCATTCATTATAGATATTATTAATATATCCTTACATATAATATTATATCCATTAATTCTGCAAAAGTTTTGATCTTGATCAATTTTGTTAAATTTCTATAAAATTGATCAGTTGACCTCTCCAAAATCGATAAGGTAACGTTAGAAGTTTCTATAATTATCAAAATCTTGCCTGTTATTGTGGCGGCATGACGTAATCCGCCGTCAGCATTTCCAGCAGATGCCGGTTTGGGTCACGGAAATACACACCGCGGCCGCCATGGTTGTGATTGATTGCCATATCATCGGCACTGCCGGGACCGCTGCCGTACGGAATGTTTTCCGCCAGCAAGCGCACAAAAATTTCGTCGAATTCCCGCTCCGAAACTTTGAACGCATAGTGATGCGGTTCAAATTGTGTTTTGTTGTCAAAATCCAGGCATAACGTGTCGTTGACGCGCACCACGATAAAATGCGAAAACGCGCCGACGTACTCAAAACCGAACACCCGGCTATAAAATTTTGCCGACTCGACTTTATCGAAACTCGGCACGATAGTGTGATTCAAGGTGATGGACATGGTAGTTCTCCTTTCTGACAGTGAGATGCGGCAGCATTACGTCCCGCAAAACGTTTGATAAAC
>CAZIDT010000029.1:0-9673 GCA_964537855.1 uncultured Nitrosomonas sp. | reverse complement strand
AACTTAACATAAATGGAGCAAGAATGGCTAAACAAATCATTCAGACAGTTGATGCGCCTCAGGCAATTGGAACTTATTCGCAAGCTGTTCGAGTTAAAGGGGGGGATACGGTTTATTTGTCGGGGCAAATAGGGCTAGATCCGGTAACCATGCAGATGGTTGAAGGAATTGATGCGCAAATAGAGCGAGTTATTCTCAATTTAAAAGCGGTTGCGAAAGCAAGCGGAGGAAGTTTGAATGATATTGTAAAAATCAACGTTTTCTTGATTGATCTAGCTAATTTTTCTAAGGTGAATGAAGCCATGGCCCAACATTTCCAGCAACCCTATCCAGCAAGAGCGGCCATTGGCGTAGCAGCTCTGCCCCGTGGGGCATTGGTAGAAATGGATGGGGTAATGGTTCTATCCAGTTAATTTATTTGCTTAGGTAAAATCTTAATTAATTTTTTATCTAGAATGCTTTGATTACAGCGCATCATTCGGTTATTTCTCGTATTGATCAGAAGACACAGCAGAAACTAGCAAAATTAGGCATTCAAACTGATACAGATCTTATTTTACACTTACCCCTTCGTTATGAAGATGAAACCAGTCTCTGTCTAATCAACGATGTCATCGATGGCAATGTTTTTCAGGTTGAAGGGGAAGTGATTCAAAATGAGATTATTTATCGACCTCGGAAGCAGCTTATTGTCCGGATAGATGATTCCAGTGGTATTCTGCTGATTCGTTTTTTTAATTTTTACCCGAGTCAAATCAAAGCTTACTCGGTTGGTGTGCGTATTCGTGTATTAGGAGAGGTACGACGTGGCTTCTGGGGAATTGAAATGGTTCATCCCAAGTGCCGAATTGTTCAGAACGAAACACCACTGGCTGAAACATTAACCCCAATTTATTCAACAACAGCAGGTTTGTCACAAGCCAGTATTCGTAAATGGATACAACAAGCACTTGTGCAAATGGACCATTGGGATGCTTTGTACGAAGTGCTTCCTAAGAAAGTCTTGTTACGCTATCAATTATTAGAGCTCAAGGCGAGCCTTTTGTTGTTGCATAGGCCACCGGCCGGGGTTAGTGTCGGCTCTTTACAAGAAAGGAGGCATCCTGCCTGGCGCAGAGTCAAATTTGATGAATTATTAGCGCAACAGCTTTCCATGCGCTTGCATTATCAACAACGCAGAAATAATCGTGCGCCTGCGCTGATTCCGAAACAGTCACTGACTACTCGATTATTATGCGCATTATCATTCCATCTTACTAACGCGCAGGAAAAAGTTTTAACCGAAATTTTTCAGGACTTGGCAACACAACAGCCCATGCAGCGACTCTTACAAGGTGATGTTGGTAGTGGTAAGACCATTGTTTCAGCTTTGGCTGCATTGCGTGCGATTGAGAATGGCTATCAAGTAGCCATTATGGCACCTACAGAAATTTTGGCTGAGCAACACTATAGCCGATTTACTGCTTGGTTGGCGCCGTTCAATATTGAAGTAGCTTGGTTCTCTGGAAGTCAAGGTAAAAAGCAGCGAGAAAGCGAACTTGCTCGAATCTTGACAGGGAAGGCTATGCTCGCAATAGGTACTCATGCCTTGTTTCAGGATCAAGTAGCATTTTTGCGGTTAGGTCTAGTGATCATTGATGAGCAACATCGGTTTGGGGTCGCGCAACGACTTGCGCTGAGGCATAAGGGAAATAGGAAAACGCTGGTTCCCCATCAATTAATGATGAGCGCCACCCCTATTCCTCGTACGCTGGCAATGAGCTATTACGCTGATCTTGATGTTTCCGTTATCGACCAATTACCACCCGGTCGTGCACCGATCGTCACGAAATTAATTGACAATAATAGAAGAGTTGAAGTCATTCAGCGTGTGCGTGAGGCTTGTGATATGGGAAAGCAAATCTATTGGGTATGTCCACTCATCGAAGAATCAGAGGTATTGGAACTTAAAACCGCGATTGAAACTTATGAAATGCTCAGTGAACTTTTCTCAGATATTCGAGTAGGTTTAGTTCATGGCAAGCTTAATGCCTCGGAAAAATCGAGTATCATGACTAGCTTTAGCGAAGGTAACATCCAATTATTGGTTGCAACTACGGTCATCGAAGTGGGAGTTGATGTGCCTAATGCATCTTGGATGGTTATTGAGCATGCGGAGCGACTGGGTTTGTCTCAGTTACACCAATTGCGTGGTCGTATTGGTCGGGGCCAGGAGGCAAGTTTGTGTATCTTGCTGTATCAGAAACCCTTATCCAAAATGGCACGGGAACGATTGCGTATTATTTTTGAACATAGCGATGGTTTTGAAATTGCGCAGCAAGATCTCCGATTGCGGGGGCCTGGGGAGCTTCTAGGCACGCGTCAAAGCGGTATTCCGTTGTTACGCTTCGCTAATTTAGAGGAGGATAGCGATTTATTAGAAGCGGCTCGTAATGTTGCTGAGCAATTACTGAATGAGGATCCTAAAGCAGTCGAGTTTTATCTAACCTGGTGGTTGGCATCGAAAAACACTTTGCTACAAGTATAACTTGTAGTGTAGTGGGTTTTTTCTATACTTTAGTTTGATCATAACTGAGTTCGATATCTTTATACTTGCATCATTGAATAGCTATTAACGAAAAGATGAAAATCAATAACCGTCAACAGTCAACTCATTCTATAGTGCGCTGGGGATATTCATTATTTCTTTTGCTAACGATCACGGCTTGTGCATTAGGGCCTGATTATCGTCGTCCTGAGGTTAAGGTGGCTGAGCATTATCGAATACCTCATGCGGAAGGGGAGTCGATTGCAAATCTTCCTTGGTGGGAGCTATTTCAAGATAAAGTTTTGCAGCAATTGATCCAACAAGCATTACAGGAAAATAAAGATCTAAAACGTGCAATCGCGAGTATTGAAGAACATCAAGCGCGCTTATCGATAGCGCGTATGGATTTTGCACCGCAACTGGAAACAAATATCAATGCACCCGTTATCGGCAGAATGGGAGGATTTCCTTTTCCTGGATTTGCTACTCCTTTTAACTATTTCGGCCAGGTCAATTTGAATTGGGAAATCGATATTTGGGGGAGGATTCGCCGTTCGACTCAAGCCGCACTGGCAGAGTTGATTGCGCAAGAGGCAAATCGGCGTGCTATTGTTCTATCGTTAGTAGGGGCGGTTGCACAAAGTTATTTCGATTTACTGCAATTGGATAAGCAACTTGATCTTGCCCAGCAAGTATTGTATTCCTGGGAGGAATCAGTTGCGATTTCCGTTGCACAATTACAACAAGGCTTGATTTCCAAGCTAGAGAACGATCAATTTCAAGCAGAACGTGCAAATGCGGCTGCCAGAGTGGCAGCATTGGGACGTGAAATGGTACAGAAAGAAAATGAATTGAGTCTTTTGCTAGGAAAAAGCCCGAGTTCATTGCTACGCGGCTCTCCAATTAATGAACAATGGCTTTCTCCTGAAATTCCTGCAGGACTCCCTTCTGAATTACTAGATCGTCGGCCTGATATTCTGCGGGATGAGCAAGTGCTGGTTGCTGCTACAGCTCGAATTGGCGCTACTAAAGCTGCACGCCTTCCTCGAATTTCTTTAACAGGTTTTTTGGGTGTTGCAAGCCCCTCTTTATCGAATTTATTGTTGTCAAATAGTCAGTTTGGAGTAGGGGGTCTGGGTCTCGCAGCACCAATATTGAATGCACGTGCCTTGGGCTATGAACAAAAGGCTGTCGAAGCACAGGCGAAGCAAGCGCTTGCGCGGTATGAGCAAACCATTTTGATCGCTTTTAAAGAAGTCGAAGATGCGCTTGTCGCAATTCGGACTGTAAAAGATCAATACAAAGCACAACAAGAACAAGTTAAAGCATTACAGTCAGCGCTACAAATTGCAGATCTTCGCTACCAGGGGGGGATCACAAGTTATGTGGATGTGTTGCTAGCTAAACGTAGCTTATTTGATGCAGAAACAGTGCTTGCTTCAACTCAGCGGTTTCATTTGGTGGCACTAGTTCAACTTTACAAGGCCTTGGGGGGGGGATGGGTGCCTTGAGGCCACGTGCTATTTTGTTAATGTAAGTTGCTACTATTATCTATGCGGCTGGTATTTAAGCTGATATTTGATTATCGTATTACTTATTTTGTTTAATCGAGATGATGTTTTGTTAACAAAATCATGTTGTATCTAACGATTTCATCGATTTTTTTCGAGGAGCTTATCAAATTAAATCACAGGTAATCTATATTGGTCTTGGGTTATTCATTTGTCTCGTGATTGGTTGTTCGGATAAACCAACTGCGGGTGTTGTTGTTCCGCCGATTCCTCAAGTAGAAGTAATAACCATAAAGACTCAGTCAATAGCAGATGAACCCGAGTTTATTGGACAAACACAATCATTCCGACCTGTAGAAATTCGATCGCAAGTAAGTGGGATTATCAAACAGATTTATTTTACGGAAGGCAGAAATATTAAAAAAGGAGACCGGCTCTATCTGATTGATCCGATTCCTTTTAAGGCTGCTTATCAGCGAACCATAGCTAACGTTGCGCAAGCCAAAGTTAGATTAAAACAGGCACAACAAGATTTAGCCCGAGTACGTCCTTTGTTGGAGAAGAAAGCAGTTAGCAAAAAAAATATTGATGATGCAGAAGCTGAAGTGCATGCTGCGAAGGCAACATTGGATGCGGCTCAAAATGAGTTGACTAAGGCAAAATTTGACCTGGATAACACACTGATTACTTCACCGGTCAATGGGAGAATCGGTCGAAGTCAGTTTTATGAAGGGCGTCTTATCGAGGCGCAAGAATCCTTATTAACGGCCATTACCCAACTGGATCCCATGTATGTGAATGTCAATGTTCCCGAGAGCTATTTATTGCGTAGGCGACGTGAATTGGTTGAACAAAAGGTCGAAAGTCCGGAGCTTTTTCAGCTGCGTGGGGAAATGACTTTTTCAGATGGAACGGTTTACCCGGAGGAAGGAGTACTCGACTTTGCTGATGTAAGATTGCGTCCAGAAACAGGTACGCTTCAAGGACGTTTTCGATTTCCGAATCCTGATGGAAAAGGAGAGCCTAGTTTAAGTTATTTTTTATCGGGTCAATTTGTGAAGGTGCGGATTAAAGGCTATATCCGCCATAATGCCATACTTGTTCCGCAGCGTGCGGTTCATCAAGGACCCAAAGGGTCATTTGTTTTGGTGATTAACGAGGAAGATACAGTGGAACCCCGTCCGGTTTTGGCGACCAGTTGGCACGGAAAAGAATGGCTTATTGAGAATGGATTGAATCCAGGAGAAAGAGTCGTAGTAGAAGGTTTCTTCCGTATCTTACCTGGAGTTAAAGTGAATGTGGTTGCTCATTCTTCGATAGAGTTCGAATCTGCTTCACAACATGATTAGCGCAATTTGTACTAAATGTCTTCCATGAGCTCTCATTTTTTTATCGATCGTCCGATTTTTGCATCGGTACTATCTATTATCATCGTAGTAATCGGGTTAGTTTCCCTGCAAACATTACCTGTTGCGCAGTTTCCTCAGATTACACCCCCGATGATACAAATCGACGCAGATTATCCTGGCGCAAGCGCAGAAGTAGTTGCGGAGGCTGTTGCTCGACCGATCGAGGTACAATTGCCTGGAATTGATAATTTATTGTATTACGAATCGATCAGCACCAATGATGGGCACATGATGATGCGCCTAACATTCGAAATTGGAACCGATATCGATATTGCTCAAGTGCAAACCCTGAACCGGCAACGCTTGGCTGAGCCGCAATTACCAGCTGAGGTGATTCGGCAGGGCATTACCGTCAAAAAAACCTCACCGGATCTATTGGCTGTTGTTGCGTTAAGTTCCACCGATCCTCAGCACGATACCGTTTATCTATCGAACTATGCGTTACTCCGGATCATCGATAATCTTAAGCGGCTACCTGGTGTGGGCGAAGCTGTTATATTTGGTGAGCAAAATTATTCGATGCGGATCATTCTGGATCCTGTTCGGATGGCACAGCTCAATGTCACACCGAGCGAGATTGCTGCAGTTGTTCGCGATCAGAATCGCGATTTTCCAGCGGGGCGGATTGGTCGTGAACCGACAGTAAATGGAACAGAACTCACGATTCCGGTCATTACACGCGGTAGAATGAGCGAAGTACATGAATTTGAAGAAATTATTATCCGCGCCTTTCCAGATGGTTCGATGCTGAAATTAAAGGATGTGGCCAATATAGAATTAGGTGCGCGTTCTTATGATCTTCAAGGTCGCTGGAATAGTAAACCCAATACCTTTCTGCTAACTTTCTTAGCGCCAGGCGCAAATGCACTTGAGACAGTAAAACGGGTGCGTGCCGAAATGGAGCAGCTCGCTAAAACGTTTCCAGCTGGCGTGACGTATGATATCCCCTACGATACGACTTTATTTATCGAAGTATCGATCAAAGAAGTGGTCAAGACCTTGGCTGAAGCGACATTATTGGTAATATTCGTTGTGTTTCTCTTTTTACAGAATTGGCGTGCTACGTTGATTCCAGCATTGGCTGTTCCTGTATCACTGATTGGTACGCTGATTGGTATGTCGGTGCTCGGTTTTTCAATCAATACGCTTACGCTATTTGGGATGGTTCTTGCGATTGGGATCGTGGTTGATGATGCGATTGTCGTCGTGGAAAATGTAGAGCGTCACATCACACAGGGAGGACTGTCTCCTCGAGAAGCAGCACGTAAAGCGATGGATGAAGTAACAGGGCCAGTGATCGCAATTGTTTTAGTTTTATCTGCTGTTTTTTTACCTGTGGCTTTTTTAGGCGGAATTACGGGTGAACTGTATAAGCAGTTTGCCATCACAATCGCTTTATCTGTCATTATTTCTGGCTTTGTTGCTTTGACACTGAGTCCAGCACTTTGCGCATTGGTACTGAAACCAGGTCATAATGCGCCCAATGTATTCTGGAGATTATTCAATCAGTCATTTAGTTGGTTGCAAGCTCGTTATATTGGAATTGTATCCATTGCATTTAAACGAATGATAATTGCGCTCGCTATCTTTCTCGCTTTAATGGCAGTGATAGTTGGATTATTCAATAAAATTCCGCAAAGTTTTCTTCCAGAAGAGGATCAGGGCTATTTTATCGTTGTGGTGCATTTACCCGATGGTGCTTCGTTAACTCGAACAACAGCAGTGCTCGATAAAGTTGAAAGTTTTTTTCAATCAATTCCCGCAGTTCATTCAACCGATACATTGGCAGGGCAGAATTTTGTGTTTGGCACGCGAGGAACTAATCAAGCGACCATGTTTGTTCCTTTGCATCACTGGGATACGCGAGAAGCAGAACAGGATCAAATTCAAACTTTGATTAAGCGAGCTTACCAAGAATTTGCAACGATTCCAGAAGCATTGATTCTAGCTTTTAATGCGCCTGCGATTAGTGGATTAGGTTCCACAGGAGGGTTCTCGGTACAAATTCAAGATCCGAGTGGGGGTGATTTTGCTGAATTTGCTGCAATAGCGCGAGAATTTGTAACCAAAGCTACTGCGCATCCTGCCATTGCGGTTGCAAATACCAATTTCCGTATTAGTGCACCACGGCTTTTTGTTGAAGTTGATCGGGAGCGTGCAAAGTCGTTAGGTGTTCCGATTTCAGAGATTTTTGATACACTGCAAGCTTATTTTGGCAATTGGTATATCAATGATTTTGTGAAATATGGTCGTGTTTATCGTGTGCAAACGGAAGCGATGTCGGCGTACCGATCCAATCCCGATAATCTCAATCACATTCACGTGCGTGCTCAAGCCGATTCATCACAAACCATGATCCCTTTGAGCTCAGTCGTGACAACCCAATTTAATAGTGGACCTGACCCCGTAACTCATTTCAACGGATTTAATTCTGCAATGGTACTAGGGAGTGCGGCACCGGGCTATAGTTCAGGACAAGCATTAGATGCCTTACAAGCGGTGGCAGACGAAGTGTTACTACCTAAAGGATATACCCTCGATTGGAGTGGCGTATCATTTCAAGAACGTAAAGCAGGCGGGCAATCTGTTTTAGTATTTGCATTTGCATTATTAATGGTTTTTTTAGTGTTGACTGCATTATACGAGAGTTGGTCAATTCCATTCGCCGTGATTTTGGCTATTCCGTTAGGAATCCTGGGAGCGTTACTGGCGATTTGGTTGAGGGACTTAACTAATGATATTTATTTCCAGATTGGATTGGTTACCTTGATTGGATTAGCAGCTAAAAATGCAATTTTAATTGTTGAATTTGCCAATCAGCGTTATCGAGTAGGCCAACCACTGATCGATGCAGCGCTAGAAGCCGCAAAATTACGTTTTCGACCTATTATCATGACATCAATGGCTTTTATCTTGGGCGTTTTCCCTTTAGTAATTGCATCGGGTGCGGGTGCTGCAAGTCGTCACTCCATCGGAACGGGTGTTTTTGGAGGAATGCTGGCTGCTACATTTCTAGCGATCTTTTTTGTTCCCATCTTTTTTGTCATTGTAAATAGGATTGCACACCGGGTGCGTTCTAGGAATGCTGGAAAGACTGACCAGTAAATCTCGAAAAAAAGGATATGCTTTAATTTCGGATTGTGATCTGAATCATGTACAATAGCAAATCTATGGCGGGCCTCCCCGCATTGTACGGTAGTGAACCTGGTCAGGTCCGGAAGGAAGCAGCCACAGCTATTTTATACAAGTGCCGGGGGTCAGGCTCGCCACCTCCTGAACTTTGATACTCAGCGTCTTCTTTGTGTTTATCAACTTTCCTCAAAGTATACTGTGACCTTAACGCAAGTCCTCGCCCGAAAATGGCGACCTAAAGATTTTACTGAATTGGTAGGGCAGGATCATATTGTCAAAGCGATTACACATTCGCTTGAGAGGAATCGGTTACATCATGCCTATTTATTTTCAGGAACACGTGGTGTTGGTAAAACGACAATCGCTCGAATTTTAGCAAAGTCACTTAATTGCGATCAGGGCATTACTGCAGATCCCTGCGGAAAATGTGTTACTTGCGTCAGCATTGATCAAGGAACCTTTGTGGATTTGGTTGAATTGGACGCAGCATCGAATACGCAAGTGGATCATATGCGTGAGTTACTCGAAAGCGCTTGTTATGCACCATCTGTGGCGCGTTTTAAGATTTATCTGATTGATGAAGTGCATATGCTCTCTAAGTCTGCATTTAATGCGATGCTTAAAACACTCGAGGAGCCCCCAGATCATGTTAAGTTTGTTTTAGCTACAACAGACCCTCAGAAATTACCAATTACTGTACTGTCTCGGTGTCTGCAGTTTAATTTAAAACAAATTCCCCCTGCAGTGATCGTGGACCGATTACAGCATATCGTATCGCTTGAACAAATTAACGCGGACTTGCCTGCACTACAATTAATCGCGAGAGCAGCCCGCGGAAGCTTACGTGATGCGCTTAGCTTGCTTGACCAGGCGATCGCCTATGGAAATGGCTTAGTTGAAGAAATTCAAGTTCGCGATATGTTAGGAGCGATCGATCAAGATTATCTCTATGATTTGCTTGCTGCATTATCAACTCAGGATGGGCGTGAAATAATTGCAATTGCTGATCAGATGGAGGCCCGTAGCTTATCGTTTGATAACGCGTTACAAGACATGGGGGTATTATTGCATCGTCTCGCTTTAGCGCAGATTGC
>CAZIDT010000028.1:0-9702 GCA_964537855.1 uncultured Nitrosomonas sp. | reverse complement strand
ACTGATAGACTTTGAGACCAAAATATACTTTTACAATATGATTGATAGCATAAAATCGTAATGCTGCTGCTCACCGTTAACTTCAACATCTACAGTGAATGGCTAGTATTTTTGTTTGGGACGTTGGGGGGTCGATGAAAATGATCGAACCACATAGTCAGTTACAATGCACGCAACAAAATGATCTAGTACAAATCCAACTTCATCGTCAATTGATGCATTATTCAACCTGGATTCATTCAGGTGAAAGTAGTGATCCGCAGAATAGCTGGCCGAATGAACCCAGTTATCTTGCGCTTGGAATCGATTTGCTTCATTCGATGCAATTAGGGATACGATTTAAGCAAAATGCGATTGTCTGGTGCAATAATGATGCAATTCCTCGGTTAATTTTATTACGCTAGTCAACTTAGGTTCTATCCCTCACAGGAATCCGCCAAATAAAAACAGTCAGCACTATAGCCAGGACTATTAGCATCAGCCTGAGCCATAATGCTGATACGATGAGAATCGAGCTTCCAAAGGACAAAACAATCATCAAATAAACCCAACGCTTTACACGGCGCGGAATGCTACGATGCAGACACCACTCGTAGATAATAGGTCCGGTAACTCGATTGCCGAGTAAAAAAACATGGAATCTCTCGGAGCTTCTTGCAAAGCAACCAGCTGCTAATAAAATAAAAGGGGTTGTTGGTAAAATAGGCAGAAATATCCCCAATATCCCTAGCAGTAAAGCTGTGATGCCTACCCCCAGGTAAATCCAGCGCATAATCCACGAATCGTGCAAACGAAGAATGTGAAGACCTTCTTTGTCTTGAGAATTGGAAGCTAAATTATTTATCGAATTAGGCATAATAATTTGCGGTGGCAGCTAGAAATGAGTTTAAGCACTCTGCAGCAAATACTTCATTAAGAACAAGCATAGAATCCTAAGCGCAACCGATATATACTAAATAATTCCTCTATTTCCTGTAGTTTAATTTTTTTAGATCTGTGAATAATAAACTTTATATTAAAACATTTGGCTGTCAAATGAACGAGTATGACTCGGATAAGATGGCTGATGTACTTCATTCTGCTAAAGGTCTTGAGTTAACCGATAAGCCCGAAGAAGCGGATGTTATCTTATTCAACACGTGCTCAGTTCGTGAAAAAGCGCAAGAAAAAGTTTTCCATGATCTTGGAAGGGTTCGGCATTTAAAAGATAAGAATCCAAACTTATTAATTGGCGTAGGTGGATGTGTTGCAAGTCAAGAAGGGCATGAGATTATTAAGCGCGCTCCTTTTGTCGATCTAGTATTTGGTCCTCAAACTTTACATCGCTTACCTGAATTAATCAAAAAACGCGAATTGACGGGCCGCTCTCAAGTCGATATTTCTTTCCCAGAAATTGAAAAATTTGACCATCTTCCCCCTGCACGCACTGAAGGGGCTACAGCCTTTGTCTCTATCATGGAAGGTTGTAGTAAATACTGCAGTTTCTGTGTGGTTCCCTATACGCGCGGTGAGGAAGTATCGCGCCCCCTGAATGACGTTCTAGTTGAAGTAGCGCATTTGGCGCTGCAAGGCGTTAAAGAAGTCAACCTATTAGGTCAGAATGTTAACGCCTATCGTGGAAATATGGATAATGGCGAGATCGTCGATTTTGCATTATTACTTGAATTCATTCATGAAATTCCTGGCATAGAACGTATCCGTTTCACCACCTCGCACCCCAAGGAATTTACAACTCGGCTCATCGATAGCTATGCAAAGCTACCCAAAGTAGTCAGCCATCTCCACCTACCCGTACAATCAGGCTCTGATCGCGTTCTGGCTGCAATGAAACGGGGCTATAGTGCAATCGAGTACAAGTCTATTATCCGTAAGATAAGAGCGTTACGTCCTAATATCTCGATTAGCTCTGATTTTATTGTGGGCTTTCCTGGTGAAACCGATGCTGAATTTGAAGCAACAATGAAGTTGATCGAGGAAGTCAATTTCGATGAATCGTTTAGCTTCATATATAGCCCAAGACCTGGAACTCCTGCTGCTGACTTACCGGATGATACGCCCCAAGATATTAAGCTAAAGCGACTGTATCGCTTACAAGAGCAGATCGCGCAACAAGCAACCACAATCAGTCAAAGTATGGTTGGATCAATTCAGCGTATTCTCGTTGAAGGCAGCTCTAAAAAAAGTGCTGAGGAGTTATGCGGCAGAACGGAAAATAACCGTGTAGTCAATTTTGTCGGCAACCTAGATCAAATAGGTCAACTCATCGATATTAAAATCACGGCCGCACTGTCTCATTCTTTGCGTGGGGAAATTCTGAAATAAACGATGAGGGGATGGTTTTTAACACTTGCAAACTCATTTAACCCCTGCGAGAATGTGCTCATCGTTTCCAATTAATTATTGTTTTGAAACCCAAACCTGTAGAAATTTCATTCTCCCCCACGGATAATCAGCGCCTTGCTAACCTCTGCGGGGCATTAGATGAAAATCTCAAACAAATCGAAAATGCCCTAGATGTTAATATTGCCAGACGAGGCGAGCATTTTGTTGTTAAAGGACAATCCGATCAAACACAGATTGCAGCGCAGGTCCTTCGGAATTTTTATAATCAGTCACATCATCAGTTAAGCATTGAGCAAGTACAACTGGGTTTAATTGAAGCCACTAATTCATCTGGTCGGTTTGATCAATCCATTGATTCCGTTAGCGACACCTCGTCACCTAAACTAATGACGCGGCGGAATAATCTTCATGCGCGAAGCTTACGTCAGGGCCAATACCTCCAGCAAATTCAAGATCATGATATCGTTTTTGGGATAGGTCCGGCAGGTACAGGTAAAACTTATCTTGCAGTTGCAAGCGCAGTTGATGCACTCGAACGGGAAATCGTATCGCGAATTATTCTAGTAAGGCCAGCCGTAGAAGCAGGGGAACGACTTGGGTTTTTACCGGGAGATTTGGTTCAAAAAGTAGACCCTTACCTACGCCCCCTTTACGACGCACTATATGATTTAATGGGATTTGATAAAACAAGTCGTCAATTTGAACGTAATGCCATTGAAATTGCACCACTAGCATTTATGCGCGGCCGTACACTTAATCAATCTTTCATCATTCTAGATGAGGCACAAAATACAACACCCGAACAAATGAAGATGTTTCTAACACGAATCGGTTTTGGGTCTAAAGCAGTGATTACCGGTGACATCACCCAAATTGATTTACCCAAACATCAGAAAAGCGGGCTAATCGATGCCGAGCAAGTGTTAAAGCAAATTAAAGGCATCGCTTTTACCCATTTTAGATCAGAAGATGTGGTGCGCCACCCTCTCGTACAACGAATTGTAAATGCTTATGAGCAACATAGCGGACAAGCATAAGCTCATTGCCATTCCGAGCGATATATCCAAGAAAACTGCAAACAAATTAACACTGGCGATCCAATATGTTTCACAGCTTCCTGAAACACCGAATCGCCAACAATTTCGTACGTGGACCAAAGCAGCACTAGCACAAAATGCAGAAATCGTGATCCGAATCGTAGATCAAGAAGAGGGATTATCATTAAACCAACGCTTTAGGGGTAGACCCTATCCTACGAATGTTCTTACCTTCACTTATGATGATTCATTGCCATTAACAGGGGATATTGTGCTTTGTGCACCTGTAGTAATTCGTGAAGCGCAAGATCAACATAAAAGTATTGAGGCCCATTACGCACATCTCACCATCCATGGTGTATTGCATCTTCAGGGTTATGACCATGAAACTGATCCAGAAGCAGCGATCATGGAACAACTCGAATCACAACTTATGATTCAATTAGGTTATTCAGACCCCTATTGCTAGATAAACGCTGTGGATATTAATAACTTGCTTCAGCTACATCTTAATAATACATAATTTATAAATGATGAGACTAATCATGAACAATTCCTCTCCCAAGATCGGTTGGTTTGAGCATATTGGTTCGCTCCTCATGCGGCAACCGGAAGATCGTGAACAGTTAGTAGCGCTGTTACATTCTGCGTATGAAAGAAATTTGCTTGATGCGGATGCATTGACCATGATCGAAGGTGTAATGCATGTGTCGGAAATGCAAGTTCGTGACATTATGATCCCGCGTTCCCATATGGATACCATCGATATCAGTGAAAAGCCTGCTGAATTCATCCCTTTTGTCATCGAGAAAGGTCATTCACGTTTTCCAGTAACAGATGGAAGTAAAGATCAAATTATAGGCATTCTACTTGCAAAAGACTTACTTCGTTACTACTCAGAGGAAGAAAGCTTCAATGTTCGTGAAATGTTACGCCCAGCAGTTTTTATACCCGAATCCAAGCGGCTCGATATCTTACTCAAAGATTTCCGGAGTAATCGCAACCATATTGCAATTGTCGTCGATGAATATGGGGGAGTAGCTGGGCTCGTAACCATCGAGGACGTATTGGAGCAGATTGTCGGCGATATCGAAGACGAATATGATTTCGATGAGAACGAAGCAAACATTGTTGCAGAAACAAATGGGCACTACCGTGTCAAAGCAATCACCGAGGTCGCTAGCTTTAATGAAACACTAGGCGCCATGTTCAGCGAACAAGATTTTGACACAATTGGCGGT
Organism: uncultured Nitrosomonas sp.; assembly: GCA_964537855.1. GTDB lineage: Bacteria > Pseudomonadota > Gammaproteobacteria > Burkholderiales > Nitrosomonadaceae > Nitrosomonas. The sequence continues at coordinate 5,081 of CAZIDT010000028.1, read as the reverse complement.
ATCGTAACTAATAAATTTGGCAGAATGCCTAAGAATGGTGAATCAGTAATCATCGATCATTACCGATTCACGGTGTTACGTGCTGATAGTCGGCGTTTACATTTGTTAAAAGTTGAAAAGATCGACACAGCTGATCAAGATTTATCAGATCAATCTGAATAAAGCCATCTATACGCATTTATGTGTTCTGAGGTCCTAGCTAAATCCTATTCTGCTCCATGCTAAACTGTTAGGCAAATGCCTAATATTACGACTCGTGTTTTTCCTCAAATTATTTTTGATTCGTTAGTTCAGCAAGGCTGTTCTCCAACGCTGGCGCGTATCTTTGCAGCACGTGGAATTGAACAACCGAGCCAATTAGAAACAGAATTATCTAACTTATTGCCTTTTGAGCAATTAAAAAATATTACCGAAATAGCAATAATCTTGGCAGATGCCATTGCCGACCAGAAACGCTTACTCATCATTGCCGATTATGATTCAGATGGAGCAACTGCCTGTGCGGTCGCTATTCGAGCACTTAGAAAATTTGGGGCTTGCGTGAATTACCTGGTACCCAATCGCTTCGATTATGGCTATGGCTTAACACCCGAAATCGTCAAGCTTGCCGCAACCAATAACCCTAACTATCGCCCAGATCTTATCATTACTGTCGATAATGGCATTGGCAGTATCGAAGGTGTCGAAGAAGCAATTGCTTTAGGAATAAAAGTTCTCATTACCGACCACCACCTACCAAGTGATCGCCTACCCAATGCAACGGTTATTGTTAATCCAAACCAACCTAATTGCCCATTCCCTAGCAAAAATCTGGCAGGTGTCGGCGTTATCTTCTATGTCATGCTGGCACTGCGTGCAGAATTGCGCAAAAGAAACGTATTTGGCACTCCCTCCAAAGAACCCAATTTGGCCAGCCTACTTGATCTTGTCGCATTAGGCACGGTAGCCGATGTCGTCAGGCTCGATTGGAATAACCGCACTCTAGTCAAGCAAGGCTTACAGCGTATTCGGAAAGGTAAAGCTTGCGCCGGCATCTACGCGCTACTTAAAGTAGCTAAACGAGATTTTCACCGTATCTCGACGAATGAACTAGGATTTGTAATTGGTCCAAGATTAAACGCAGCGGGCCGATTGGATGATATGACACTAGGTATAGAATGCTTAATTACCGATGATGAGCATCGAGCGTTTGCAATTGCTAGCCAATTAGATAACCTGAATCGGCAGCGTCGCGATATCGAAGCAAATATGCAAGATTCTGCACTAGATAAACTATCTATTAATATAAACTTACAACTATCCTCTAAAACCGCCTATAGTGTCTGTCTCTATGATCCCAGTTGGCACCAAGGTGTGATTGGGCTGATCGCTTCCCGCATCAAAGAAAAACTTCACCGACCTAGCATTATTTTTGCCCCAGGTAACGAAGGCGAAATCAAAGGATCAGGGCGTTCAATTTCAGGTATCAATTTAAGGGACGCGCTTGATCTAGTATCCAAACGCAACCCAGGGTTAATCAAAAAATTTGGTGGGCACGCCGCCGCTGCAGGGCTAACCATCATGGAACAGGATTTTCAATGCTTTCAGGCAGCTTTTGAGCAGATAGCACAACAGCTACTGACTCCAGCTGATTTAACCCATCTTATTGAAACCGATGGAGACTTAAGCGAAACCGAATTAAATTTATCACTCGCTCAATCGTTTACCGAAGTCGTTTGGGGTCATGGCTTCCCCGAACCAAGCTTTAATGCGCATTTTTATGTGGAAAATCAGCGTATCGTAGGCGAAAAACATTTAAAATTAAAGCTAAGGAAGTTAAATTCAAATACTAGTTATGATGCAATTTTATTTTTCCACGCAGAACCGTTACCCGAATTCATTCGGGCTGTATATCGCTTGCAAGCCAATGAATTCAATGGAAACACCACACTTCAGTTATTAATTGAACACTGGTCAGATAATAATAATGAGCTAAAAAATGATTAGTCCATTTCAACCCGGTGGAGAACTTGAGCATTTTTTAACCTTCGCGACTAGCCTCGCAATCGGACTCTTGATCGGATTAGAGCGTGAGCGAAGCCAAGCGGCTAAGGCTGGATTGCGCACATTTGCATTAGTCTCGATGCTCGGTACATTAACAGCACTGCTATCACAAAGAACTGATACGCCATGGATACTTTTCGCAGGATTTCTGCTGGTAGGCACTATGACGATTACTGCCAATCTGAGAAATCACGAAGACGCTGATCCTGGAACCACTACGGTTACCGCCATCATGGTCTGCTACAGTCTGGGCGTCTTGGTCTGGTATGGTGATACCACCCTAGCGGTCATGCTCGCGATTGTAACAACGATATTGCTTTATTTTAAAACCGAGCTCCACGGCTTGACACAAAATCTTGAACGACGCGACTTGATCTCGATGCTCCAATTTGCGGTTCTCACCTTCATCATCTTACCTATTCTACCGGATAAGAATTATGGACCCTATGAAGCGTTCAATCCTTATCAAATCTGGCTGATGATGGTATTAATTTCGGGCATCAGCCTAACAGGCTATGTTGCCTTGCGTTTTATTGGTCATCGTTATGGTGCCGTGTTACTCGGCATACTTGGGGGATTGGTTTCCAGTACAGCTACAACCATGGTTTTCACGCGCCGCAGCGAAGAAAACATTAATTTAGCTAAGCTCGCGGTCGTCGTAATCTTACTCGCCAATTTAACTGTACTCATCAGATTGGCGGTCATCAGTGCAGCGCTTTCTCCCCAAGTCTTACCGATGTTATTGCCAGTACTAGGCAGTGGTTTGATCTTTGGATTGACCGTTACTATTTTCTGGTGGCGCGATTTTACACAACAAGAAGAACTTCCTATTCCTGAAACCAAGAATCCAACTGAATTTTCCACTGCCGCAGGATTTGGCATACTTTACGCGTTAGTTTTATTTATGAGCACCTGGTTATCTGATATTGCGGGTAGTAGTGGATTGTATATGGTTGCTATTATTTCAGGCCTCACTGATGTCGATGCCATTACATTGAGTAGTCTCCGACTATTGGAATTGGGTAAACTCCAAATATCGGAAGCTGTCACTGCGATCACCCTTGCTATCATCTCAAATATCGTTTTTAAACTCGGTTTAATTTTCATCATTGGCAGCTCATTACTCAACAAACGAACTGCTTTTGGAATGATCATGACTGCAATTGGCCTTGCTGGCTCACTTTTCATGTTAGTGCATTGAGTAATTAATTTAATAGGTAATCGATTTTCCATGCAGTCTAGAATAGCCTTACCTGCTCCTGGCCAACTCCTCCGCTACAGTGGTCTTACGGGTTCAAGCGATGCATTATTGTTAGCAAGGCTAACGCAATCGCTCTCTCAGAATAAAACGATAGCTATCATCACCGCCAACGCGCTCGACGCTCAACGATTGTTTGAGGAAATTCCGTTTTTCCTTCCTGAAGCAAGAATTTATTTACTACCCGACTGGGAAACGTTACCTTACGACACCTTTTCGCCTCACTACGATCTGATTTCAGAACGGTTAGCCACGCTTTATCAAGTGATGAATGCTGCCTACGATATTTTGCTTGTACCCGTAACCACCGCACTATATCGTATCTGTCCTAAAGCGTTTCTAGCTGCTCATACATTTTTTATCAAGCAAGGAAGTATGCTTGATTTAGCTCACTTTCGAAGCCAGATGACCCTTGCCGGTTACTCTCATGTTAATCAGGTACTATCACCTGGGGAATATAGCGTAAGAGGTGGGTTAATCGATCTGTTTCCAATGGGAAGCGCACTTCCCTTTCGTATTGATCTACTTGATGATGAAATTGAAACCATTCGGACCTTTGATGTCGATACCCAGCGCAGTGTTTACCCTGTCAGCGAAATTCGGCTATTACCCGCACGTGAATTTCCGCTCGATGAAGCAGGACGCTCACAATTTCGGGTCAATTTTAGGGAAAAATTTGAGGGCGATCCTTCTCGCAGCAAAATCTATAAAGAAATCAGTAAGGGCGCGATTCCTGCCGGGATCGAATATTACCTGCCACTTTTTTTTGAGCAAACCGCGACGATCTTTGATTATCTGCCACAAGGCAGCTTAATTTGCTTGCATCAAGATATCTATACCGCCACTGATCAGTTCTGGCGCGACACTCAATCGCGCTATCAATTATTGCGCGGTGATATCGATCGCCCTTTATTGCCGCCTGTTGATCTCTTTTTAACTGTCGATGTCTTTTTTGGACAATTAAAATCTTATGCGCGCATCCAAATTACTTCGCAGCAATCAGAGCAGTCGGGTGAGTCGCTAGCGCGTGCCCTCCCGAGTATTAGAGTTGACCGCCATGCCACTAATCCACTCGAAAAATTAGCGAGTTTTATTACGGAATTTAATTCTTCAGATGGGAGAATTCTATTAATCGCTGAAAGCATTGGTCGACGCGAAATCATTTACGAATATTTACAAGACCATGGTTTATCACCCCTGATCTGCCAAAGTTTCACCGAGTTTGAGAGCGGCCAGAATCTGTTCATGCTCTGTGCTGGAACGATTCAAAGTGGCTTTATCCTGGATGCAGACCTTAACTCTGCTCGATTCGCCTTCATTACAGAAACCGAGCTTTACGCCACGCACATACATGGTCGGCGTAGTCGAGAATCTCGCAAAACCACATCAACCGATGCAATCCTCCGCGACCTATCCGAAATTAAAATCGGTGATCCCGTCGTGCATGAACAGCATGGAATCGGCCGTTATTTGGGATTGGTCAATCTCGATTTTGGTGAAGGCAGCAGTGAGTTTCTAGCTCTTGAATATGAAGGAAATGACAAACTCTATGTTCCAGTATCGCACCTCCATCTAATCGGGCGCTACAGCGGTGTTTCTCCCGAATCTGCACCATTACATAAACTCGGCAGTGGACAATGGGAAAAAGCCAAGCGTAAAGCAATGCAACAAGTTCGGGATACAGCGGCTGAGTTACTCAACTTGTATGCACAACGGGCTTCCCGCCAAGGTCATATTTTCAAATTTAAGCAGCGTGATTACGAAGCCTTTGCAGAAGGAT
>CAZIDT010000027.1:0-10133 GCA_964537855.1 uncultured Nitrosomonas sp. | reverse complement strand
TGAGTTACTTCAAAGCTCACCTTTTGGCCTTCTTTCAGAGTTTTAAAACCAGTCATATTAATCGCTGAGAAATGAGCAAATAAATCTTCACTTCCATCATCAGGAGTAATAAAACCAAACCCTTTAGAATCATTGAACCATTTAACTGTACCTGTTGCCATCTTTACTTCCTATAAAAAACTGGGCCGGAAACCCTAAAACTATTTGAATTTCAAGACCGCAAACGGCTCTAACCAATACTGCAGGGAACTTGAAGCCAAACGCCAGTTGCAGTTTTACGCAAAATTTAATCTTAAGTCAAGCGTTTAGCATGTGAAAATATCACTTTTGTAGTTTTTTTAAGTAGCAGTAAAATAACCGAATGCAGCTAATACGCTTGAAAATTTTGTCGTAATCGTCAAATATGTAAAAAAAAAAATAATTAGAATGCTAATGTTGATGAATGCCTATGATTAATTTTCTGTAGTCTAGAGTTTTTAGATATTAGCTTGGCAAAAAAGGAATCAGTGATGACAATAAGAAATAATCGCGAAGAAAGTGTTCTAGAGGATAATAAGAATAAGCTCAAGTCACCCCCGCTATACAAGGTACTGATACTTAACGATGATTTTACACCTATGGATTTTGTTGTAATGGTGCTTCAGACTTTCTTTTTTATGAATCAAGAAAAAGCAATTCAAGTAATGCTTAAGGTTCATAATGAGGGTGCTGGAATATGTGGTATATACCCGAGTGATATCGCAATGACTAAAGTAAAACAAGTAAATGATTTTTCTAGGCAAAATCAGCATCCATTAAAGTGTGTTATGGAGAAAAATACATGATCGCTCAAGAATTAGAAGCTAGCCTCCATATGGCGTTTATTCAATCACGCCAGAAGCGACATGAATTTATTACAGTGGAACATTTACTGCTCGCGCTGCTAGATAATCCGAGTGCAGCTGAAGTATTAGTTGCTTGTGCAATTGATATTGAGGAATTGCGCACACTCTTACACGAGCATATTAACCGTCATACGCCTATTGTCGGTGGAAGCGAGGATGTTGATACGCAGCCAACACTCGGATTTCAAAGGGTAATTCAGCGCGCAATCTTGCATGTTCAATCATCCGGAAAGAAAGAGGTTACAGGGGCAAATGTTCTAGCAGCAATCTTTGGAGAAAAAGACTCGCATGCAGTTTATTTCCTTCAACAAAAGGGTATCACAAGGCTAGATGTAACGAATTACATATCTCATAAAATCTGTAAAGTATCGCAAAATAACGAACAAAATAATAAAACTGAAGAAGAAAGTGAGAATGAGCAACAATCTGCTACATCAAGCCCATTGGAAAGTTATACGATTAATTTGAATAACCTTGCATTGGCTAATCGTATTGATCCTTTAATTGGTAGAGAGAAAGAGTTAGAACGTGTTGTTCAAACGTTGTGTCGACGTCGAAAAAATAATCCATTACTCGTTGGGGAAGCGGGAGTAGGTAAAACAGCAATAGCTGAAGGCCTAGCTAAAAGAATCGTAGAAGGTGATGTACCTGAAATTTTATCTAAACATCAGGTCTATGCACTAGATATTGGGGCATTGCTTGCAGGTACTAAATATCGTGGTGATTTTGAGCAGCGCTTTAAAACTATTTTGAAGCAGTTAACTGATAATCCAAAAGCCATTTTGTTCATCGATGAAATACATACATTGATTGGTGCTGGTGCGGCTTCGGGAGGTACGTTAGACGCATCGAATTTACTTAAACCAATCTTGAGTTCTGGACGACTGAAATGCATTGGCGCAACGACCTATAACGAATTCAGAGGTATTTTTGAGAAAGATCATGCGCTATCGCGGCGTTTCCAGAAGATTGAAATCAATGAACCAAGTATTGATGAAACAGTAGCGATATTACGTGGTTTAAAATCTCATTATGAGAAGCATCACGGTGTTAAGTATTCTTCGGTCGCGCTAACATCTGCAGCAGAGCTTTCAGCACGTTTTATTGGTGATCGACACTTGCCTGATAAAGCAATTGATATTATTGATGAAGCGGGTGCAGCACAACGCATCTTACCAAAATCTAAGCAACGTAAAGTGATTGGAAAAGCTGAAATTGAAGAAATTATCGCTAAGATTGCACGAATTCCCTCTCAGAGTATTTCAAGTGATGATCGTAGTAAACTCAAAACACTCGATCGTGATTTGAAATCTATCGTATTTGGCCAAGATGCTGCAATTGATGCGCTTACGACTGCCATGAAATTATCGAGATGTGGTCTGGGTAATCCGCAGAAACCGATCGGATCCTTTCTTTTCTCGGGCCCTACTGGTGTCGGTAAAACTGAAGTGGCACGCCAGCTTGCCTATATTATGGGTATCCCATTGCATCGTTTTGATATGTCGGAGTATATGGAACGACATGCGGTTTCACGGCTGATTGGGGCGCCTCCGGGTTATGTCGGTTTTGAGCAAGGTGGCTTACTAACTGAAACGATTATCAAGCATCCCCACTCGGTATTGTTGCTCGATGAAATAGAAAAAGCACATGCTGATATTTTTAATGTGTTACTGCAGGTGATGGATCATGGCACATTAACCGATAATAATGGGCGCAAAGCAGATTTTCGTAATGTCATCATTGTTATGACGACCAATGCTGGCGCTGAATCACTCGTGAAATCAAGTATTGGTTTCACAGAGACTTCGAAGACTGGTAATGAAATGGTTGAGATAACGCGTTTATTTACGCCTGAATTTAGAAATCGATTAGATTCGATCATTTCGTTTACACCGTTGAATAAAGATATTATTTTACGTGTGGCTGATAAATTCTTGATGCAGCTAGAAACTCAGCTACAAGAGAAAAAAGTTGAAGTTACTTTTACGGATGACTTGCGTAACTATCTTGCGGATAAGGGATTTGACCCTTTAATGGGTGCGCGACCGATGGCTCGATTGATTCAAGATGTTATTCGCAGCGCTCTAGCTGATGAATTACTTTTTGGGAAATTGACGAATGGAGGAAAAGTAACAGTAACTATTTCAAAAGAAGGTAAAGTAGAGTTGCAATTCTAAAATTTAGAAAGGAGCATTCATGATCTTTAGTACATCAAATGAATGCTCCTTAGAAAAATACCTAGAACCCCGCTTGTTTTAATAATGAAGTAAACTCTCCCAAATTAGCTATATTCGGACCAAATTCTCCGCCAATTGCAAAAACAGAGTTATCTCTAACCCCAACACAAATTCCGTTTTGATAGCAGCGTGCATAATACCCTACCGCGATAAAAGAGGTAGTTTTATTTGGAAATAGCGATGGGTAGTTTGATTCAGCCCAATCAAAAAGCTTATCAGCTAGAGTCGTATCAATGCTTGCTTTCAGCACACGATCTGCGACCGCTTGTTGAAATTCAGTAATTGGCAAATCGTGATTAAACATGATCCAAAAAGGTGCAGACGGAGTTGGGTAAGCATCTGTCAATATACTTAATTCAACTAAATAAGCACCAACCGGACCATTGGGAGAGCCCTGTTCTGTTTCAAGAATCCAATCGAGGTGTGTATGAAGTGAGCCATCTGGACGAGCTTCACCAACGATTAAAGAGCTTGTGCCTGCTACACCATGTCTATCAAATAGAGTGAAACCTTCTATAGCTTTAGGTAGACAGAATACTTGGCCACAAGTTTGATCGGGTTGTAAATCTAGACCGCCCGCTAGTCGGATACGAATTCCTTCTGGTGCTAATGACCATTGACGTTGGTCTGGATTCCAGAAGCTGAGCCGACTACTAGCAATATAGCGAACACGATCGCCCGCGTTTAAATCTCCTGCAATCGCTTCAAAACCAGGACTATCGATTGCTATCCCATTAGGAAATGCAGTAAATTCAGATACATAAATCGCCGTTCCAGTGAGCTTATCAAGCGGAAGTTGACCTGGTGGTAATCCGAGCGTTTCGGGTTTTACTAAACTACACCCTCTTTCGGGGCGGCAGAAATTGACCTGTACTCGCTGGTTGGTTGTGTTGACTTCGATATGTTGGTGTAACTCCCCAGCAAATGAAAGTGCGGAAATAAATGAGCTTAATACAGTAGATAAAATCAAGCGATAGTTTGACATGGATAGATAACTCAATTGAAATTTGAAGGGCGTAGAACTACAAGCATAGAAAGAACCAAACACTAATGGTATTCCTGTATTGATCTGCTGCAAATCGGTTACTTTTAAACATTGTTATTTTGAATCAACCGCAATCTAGCAAATATCTCTTATCGCCACAATGCGACAATTTGTCGCATTGTTTTTGAGTTTTTCCTAAGCTAACATCGCTCGCTACGATTTAATTCAACTTAGCACAAAGCGTGCTCTCTGCCCACTTTCTAATCAAGCAAATCCTGTATAAATCATGATCAAGAAAATTTATGGTGTTATTTTGACGATTTTACTAATCGTTTTTAGTATCGATATCCCAGCGCATGAAGGCGAACCTAACATGGGATTTGCTTGGCGAGAGGGTGCTATCGAAATTGATATCAAAAAACGAGGCATTAAACTAGGTGATCTCACTGCTTTCGTAATTCGATTTACTGATTCCATTACGCCGTATCGCATGGGAGATGCAGGATTCACGGGTATCGAATTTGATCAAGGAGGAATCTTTGGATATCAAGTAGAAACTTTCTTGATGAAATGGTCAAGTGAGCAATCGCAATGGCTAACGGAAGGGTTTTCAGAACAAATTATCATTAGCCGGTTATCAGAAGAAAAGCGGATATCGGCTTCAGAAGGTAAGGGAATTCAAGGGTTTATTGAAAATTTAACGACTAGCAGCTCATTTGAATCTCATCCTATTTTTAAAATTCAAAGACCAGATGGTCTAGCGCCAGATGATGGTGCATACATGATCATCATGAGTGTATTAGGTGTTGATGGATCCGGAGAAAATATAATCTACCAACCCTCTCAGCCATTCGCATTGGTTTTTCATATCAATGCAAAAAGCAGCTTCAATGGTTTGGCGCTGAGTGAGGCACTGGATGTCGCTCCAGTTCTGAAATTGAATAATTATACTCGGATGGATGCTCTTTTTAATTGGGCGGAAGAGAATTACAGTCGTTACTTTCCACACAAACTAAAAAGTCGTTTTATCGAAGGATATTATGCACGTTGTTACAACAATGGTACTTGTCTCGGTAGTTTAGATGGAAAAATCTATACAATCGGTGGTGAGTTGGGTGGACTTACTGATCATGGTGCTATTGAGAGTTTCTACCAAGCCGCAGGTTTATGATTCGTGCGTACCACCTTACTTGGATCAAATCCATCGGTATCATTTTTGCTTCAATTTCGGTTTTATCTACAAATATCACCTTTGCAACGGATCGAACTAATCAAGTGAAACCCGTTGTTGTTGCTGACGCAGGTAGTCATACAATTGCGCCTAATCCAAGCAATGTCGTTAAATTTGAAACCATTACAGTTGAAACATCTGCGGCATCGGCGTTAACAGCTGAGCCTATTCAGAAATTAAAAAGAAATGAATTGCGGTTGCGTACCGAAAGTACGCTGGGCAGAATGCTTGAGCGAGAGCTCGGTGTGAGTAATCTTTCTTATGGCCCGGGGGTAGGACAGCCTGTCATTCGAGGTATGAGCGGTCCGCGAGTCCGAGTCATGCAAAACGGCATTGGCATGCATGATCTTTCAGCGATCAGTCCAGATCTCGCCATTCCTTTTGATCCCATTTTGGCTAATGGGATAACCGTTATAAAAGGTCCCGCAACCCTGCAGTATGGAGCGAACGCAATCGGTGGCGTCGTGGATATCAATCACCAGCGTATTCCAGATCGCATTCCCACTCAGGGTATGTCAGGCAGAACAGATTTCCGCTTTGATCACAATCCGGGTGAGAAAGCGGGCATGATCAGTTTAGATATTGGACGCAGTCTGGTGGCTTTGCATTTTGATTATTTTCAACGATCAGCCAATAACATGCATATTCCGGGTGCAGCATTGGATGAGGCTGCCATTCGGCAACAATTTCAGATAGAACCCACGGCAAATAGTGCCAATGTGATTCAAAATAGCCATGCACATAGCCAAGGTGGTTCGGCAGGGATTTCTTTAGTCGGAAAATATGGATATTTCGGTGGAAGCTACCATGAAACTGCTAGAAATTATGGCATTCCCCCCGGTGTTCCTGGTCATGGTGATAATAGTCGGTCCGAGCAAGAAGCGATTCGTATTGATATGAATCAGCGGCGTTACGATTTAGAGGGTCTGTGGAAAACATACTGGGCCGTATTGCCATCGATCAAAGCCAAACTAAGCTATGTCGATTATGATCATAAAGACTTCGATAAAAATAGGTTGGAAAGAAATTCTACATTAACTCGATTTGGCAATTCTGTTTGGGAATCTCGTTTGGAAATGAATCATCAGAAGGGGGATTGGTTGGATGGTAAATTCGGAATGCAATGGCAAAACCGTAATTTCTCAGCAACGGGTTTAGAAACATTTACCCCCTCATCTAATGTAGATTCAATCGGTTTTTTTCTAACGGAAACATTGGTAGTTAGCGATCGAACAACAGTTGAATTAGGTGGTCGGATAGAGCATCAGACAACATCGCCTAAAAATACTGAGTTAAGGCTGGCGGGTATCCCTGCGCCACTCCCGCTTCCAAATTCGCTAAATTATCTGACCTATTCGCTGGCAGCTAGTTTAAATTATCAAGTTTTATCGCAGACATTTTTATTTTTAAACTGGCAACGTGCCCAACGTAGCCCAGATGTCCAGGAATTATTTGCATCTGGCCCAAATTTTGCCACACGAAGTTATCAATTAGGGCGTATCGATTTAAATACTGAGCAAACGGACCATTACGAATTGGGGGTACGTTACAATGGTCATGTAGTCTCTTTTAATGCGAATGGCTACTTTAAATCTGTTGATGATTTCATTTATTTAAGAAATCAAGGCTTCTTTTTTAACTTTGCGCCCGATCCGCCTCGTTTCCAATTGGCTTGTGCAAATTTAAGAAATTGTCTGCCGATCTTTGGCTATCAAGCTGACACTGCAAATTTCTGGGGCTATGAAGCTGAAGTTACCATGCGCCCTAGAATAGCCGAATCATATAATCCGCGATTCACATTCTTTTCAGATTATGTACGAGGCTCGTTTCAAAACGGATCATTAGGAGATGTTCCAAGACTCCCACCATTGCGGGTTGGTGCTGAAATTGGACTGCAATGGATGCAATGGAGAAGCCTTTTGCGCTATACCCATGCTTTGGAACAAAATAGGCCTGGTATTTTAGAAACCGAGACGCCTGGCTATAACCGGTTAGATCTTGATATTACCTATGATTGGAAAGCGTCAGAACGAATGAAGATTCTTTTCTTTGCAAAGCTATCCAATATGACCAATGCCACGATTCGTAATTCTACTTCGTTCTTGCGTAGCTTCGCTCCAGAGCCTGGGTTTAGTAGTCAAGTTGGTTTCAGTGCTGCTTTTTAATTGATGATTTCAAATATGTTTGTGGATGGATGAGTTTTACCCCACCCATCCCTATCAATATTAATGAATTGTTACGGCTGATTGCTGATCGCAAATCAAATTGGCGCAATAATTCTCATGAATGCCATCTAAGAATTTCCATAGCGCATCACACGCACGTTGCGTAGCTGCTAAAACCGCTGCTTGTTTTTCAGGGGTATCAGCAAATCGCTCGATGATTGACCATTCTGCCTGAGAGTGATAGATATCAGCCTTCTCATGAACTGAGAAGAACTCGTAATCTTTGGGATTATTCATTCCATAGAATTTAGCTAAACCATCAATCTTGACTGCTGCAATATCGGGAACTTGTGATTCAAATGCGTGTAATGCAGCTAACCCAACATAGAACGGGTTATTCAAGCAAATATCGCGGAAGGTTGATACCAGGTTATCAGTTTCTGGCAATGCTGCAGCATTTGCTAGGCTTTTATCACTTGCACCCAAAGCAAACGCAAAGGCCTTCCACAAAGCAGGATGATTACCTGAGCCATGCTCTTCGTCGATCAAGTTTTTTAGTACTTCCTGACGTACGCTGATATCACCGCAATTTTCCTCAGAATGCCCATGAGGTGTATTGAAGTGAACGGCGCTGAGATAGGTTGGTTCAGCCAAAACATTGTAAAAATATTGCTCTGCATAATGACGAAGTTGTTCTTTGGTTAGTTTTCCTTCAGTCCAAGCAATATAGAATGGATGTTTAAGTAAGTGCTTATTGTTAATAATCGCGCTAACTTTATGTTTAAAGATCGTATTCGTTGTCATAATCATTCCTTAAATATAAGAAGTAGGGGTCAATAAAGAAATATCATCTGCAATCATCGCTAAATAACACTACTAAGTCAATCCGATCATGTAAATTCGATAACGTTATGGTTCTTCCTTCTCAAATGCATGAATGATTCCGCGTAGGATATTGATTTCCTCTTTTTCTAAAGTGGTTCGAGAAAATAAACGACGAATACGTTGCATGAGGCGTTTGGGCTGCTGGGGATCGAGAAATTTTTTTGCGATCAAGGCTTGTTCAAGGTGTTGATAAAATAATTCAATTTCGTTCAGGCTGGCAAGTTGTTGCATTTCATGTCGAGGCGGTTTGCATTCTGAATCCATTGTGGCCATGCGTAACTCGTAGCACATGATTTGTACAGCGGCTGCAAGATTAAGTGATGCATAGACTGGATTGGTTGGAATATGAACAGTAAGCTGGCATTTAGTGACTTCTGCTGTTGTTAGCCCAGAACTTTCTCTTCCAAAAACGAGTGCAACGGGTGATTTTGTTGCGATTGCAACAAGTTTCTGGGCTGCTTGTCGTGTATCGAGCACTGGATGCGTCAATTCACGAGCACGGGCTGTCATTGCGACTGCCAATACACAGTCTTGGAGCGCAATATCAAGCGTTGAGCAAATCACCGCTGTATCTAGAATATCTCGTGCATTAGTTGCCCGAACATAGGCTTCATTGTCAGGAAATGATTGAGGATTTACCAGATAAAGTGAGCTCAAGCCCATTGTTTTCATAGCGCGGGCCGATCCTCCAATATTACCTGGATGACTAGTATGACTGAGAATAACTCGGACATTATCAAGCGGAGAGTGATGAATCATATTAGAATATTAGATTGTCGAATTTATTGATCAATTAACATGCATCCAATGCTTACCATTGCAGTGAAAGCTGCGCGCCGTGCAGGCAATATTATTAATCAGGCTTCCAGAAATTTAGATATATTGAACGTTACGCGTAAATCACATAGTGATTTTGTCAGTGAGGTTGATGGTGCTGCAGAAGAGGCAATCATAAAAATATTATTAGATGCTTATCCTGATCACTCCATTCTAGCAGAAGAAAGTGGAAGTCAACGGGGTCAAAAGCAGTCTGATTTTCAATGGATCATTGATCCATTGGATGGCACTACTAATTTCTTACATGGTTTTCCAAAATATTGTGTATCAATTGCATTATTACATCGTGGTGTGTTATCTCAAGCAGTTATTTATGATCCAGTTAGCAATGAGCTTTTTACCGCAAGTCGCGGTCGAGGAGCTTACCTAAACGATCACCGGATTCGTGTCAGTAAACGAACGAATCTATCTGAATGTCTGATTGGAACAGGTTTTCCATTCCGAGATCTTTCCTTTATGGAAGCTTATCTTGCGATGTTCAAAGCAGTTATTCCTAAAACTGCAGGCATCCGACGACCCGGGTCTGCGGCGCTTGATCTTGCCTATGTCGCTTCTGGAAGATACGATGGTTTTTGGGAAATTGGTTTGTCACCCTGGGATATCGCCGCTGGATGTTTACTGATTCTCGAAGCCGGTGGAATGGTGAGTGATCTTGAAGGCAACGATCATTATCTAAAAAGTGGCCAGATTGTAGCAGGTAACCCTAAAATTTTTCCGCAACTGACTGAGATCATTTCACCGTATATAACCGATCAACTCCTTGCGCAGAATCGATAATATTAAATGTAATCAAAGAAGAGATATTTAATCGTTCCTATTTTTGGGCGCTCTAATTTTACTGGCGATTCTTAGCCTGAGCGCATTGAGGCGAATAAATCCAGCAGCATCCGCTTGATTATAGGCACCTGC
>CAZIDT010000026.1:0-10259 GCA_964537855.1 uncultured Nitrosomonas sp. | reverse complement strand
CATAATTCTAACATCTGACTGGTTAACCTTGAGCCCAACCGTGCAAAGGTCTCTAAAATATTTGAATCGTTTTGAGTATGTAATCTGCGCGAGTGTATCTAATTGTGTTCGGAGTACCTCGGCAATTTAAGCCGCAAGTACTTTATTTTTGCCCGATCGTTTGGCTAGATACATAGCTTGGTCGGCACGCTTGATCGCGGTTTTTGGATCTTCATTCTCAGCGAGCTCTGCAATACCACAACTAAAGGTAATCAGAATTTTTTCATTTTGATGCAAGAAAAAGCAGCGTGTTAAATCTCTTTGGACACGTTGCATTACGGTTACGCTATCGTTAATTCCTGTTCCTGTCAGTAGAACGACAAATTCTTCACCACCGAAACGTGCTAGGGTATCTTGGGGGCGCAGTGATTTACGAACGACTGTTGCCAAATGAACTAAAGCATCATCGCCTGCTTCGTGGCCATGAGTATCGTTTAGTTTCTTAAAATTATCGATATCAAGTAAAGCAACACATAAATTTGAACCATCACGATGCATTCGTGAAACCTCTCGCTCAATGGCTTCTTCTAAACCTTTGCGATTAAGCGCCCCTGTTAATGCATCGTGGCGAATTAATTCACTTGCATGTAGGAGCTCAGATTGCAATCGATCAACCTCTTTCTCAGCAGATTCCGCGCGGGAGCGGAGCTCTAAAAGCTCATCATGGGAGCGTTTTGCTGAAGATTGAACTTGCCGAGTTTGTTGGATGATTTTGTCGAGGACATCAGAAAGTTCTGAAATATCTTTTGCTTGGCTAATTTCATCAGCATAAACGCTTAGGCTGGCATGATAATCACCAGTGGTTTGTGTAAACTCGGCCAGTCGATCTACGAAAGACGAAAGCATGAGCTTAAGTCGGGATTGATTGTCAATTAGATTCTTTTTAAGAAGCCCTTGTTTGTAGATAAGCTCTTTAATTTGTCGTTCAACATTGTCAATTAATCTTAAGTCAAGTGGCTCGGTGATCATTTCCCTGACTATCGCAATTTGTCCCTGGAGCCAGGCATCATCTACAACTAATTCGCTGATATTATCAATTACGAGTTGAAATAATTTTAAAAGCGAGGTTCTGAGCTCGCCTTGATCTTCTGCAGCATATTGGAGACGGTAGTTGAATTGCTTTAGCTTATCGGTGAACTGTAAAATTTGTTCCGACTCGGAAATAATTCGAACCTCCTTAGCGAGTAACTCAGCATCTTTTGAGATTTCTGGTGAGGTTGATAGCAATACACTTAGGCAGTCTCCAAATAAACGTCCTAATTGATCTTGTAATTCTTTAGGGAGAATTAATGTTGTGATTAATTTGCCAGTTTCATTGGCCTGTGTTTTATCCTTTTCAGAGAGGAGATCGCCAAAGTGATTGTTTGAAATTGAGTTATGCTTAATCGTATTTCCACTTAATAGATCGATTAGTATTGTTCCTAAACTTTCCCAATCACCCTTTGATACCGCGGCCTCAAATGATTGAATGATTTGCTGCTGATCAGAATTATTGCGGGGTAATTTTTCTATGATTATTTTTAAAGTCTTTTCTGGAAAAAAATCAATTATTTCGACCCCGGCAATTTGATAATAGAATGAACGATAATTATCGGGTGTTGGTAGTTTGCGATTTACAGCAAGCTGGCGTAATGCTTCACGCGCAATTTCAATTTCCGTTAATGTCTTCGAGTTTTTCATGTGTATCAATAGAGAATCTGGCTATAAGCATAAAGTGCGAAATGCGGTATAGCGATAACTTACTCCTTGAGTCGTAATGTTAATAAAATCGTTTTATCGACAAGCTGGCACTAGCAAAGCTAATTTGTGCATTGCTAGATTTCTAATTAACTTATTGATTTATTGATTCATTATTTGGAAACTCTTTGAGCAATGCTTCATTAGTTTAGTAAATTTTTTATGAAGTTAAGTTATGAAAACAATACTATTTATCCCTTAGTATTGGTTTTCCAAATAATTATTACACACCGGATTTTGGAGTATTTGCTTGGCTATTCGAAAACCCAAGTATGTCAATTTCAGGAGGTAATATCCGTGCTTCATTGTGATACACTTAAAATGTATAACGATCTCGTTGAGTTAAATAAATAAAGATATTTAAGAGAGGAAGAGTATGAAAAAAGTATGGATGTTAGGTATGGCTGGTGTACTAGCTCTGCTAAGTGGCTGTTCAGATAAATATACGCCCAGCGCAAGTGC
Source organism: uncultured Nitrosomonas sp. (assembly GCA_964537855.1). Taxonomy (GTDB): domain Bacteria; phylum Pseudomonadota; class Gammaproteobacteria; order Burkholderiales; family Nitrosomonadaceae; genus Nitrosomonas. The sequence continues at coordinate 8,021 of CAZIDT010000026.1, read as the reverse complement.
AACGCCGGAAAGTATTTTTAAAGAAGCTTGCGTAAAATGCCATAGCCCCGTGAACGGGAAGGTAATGGCACTTAGTCCTGAGATGGCTAATACTGCAGCAATCGTTGAAAGAATCAAAAATGGTAAGGGCTTTGGTATGCCGGCATTTCCTAATTTGACGGGGGGGACAGCAGAGGGGCTCGCGCAATATATCCTAGATAATAGTGCGACAAAATAAAAAAATATTACCTTTTCCCAAGTTTGAATAACTATCTTTCCTGAATCTTGAGTAATAACATATCAGTTCTGAAAAAATATATTGCTTCCCAGGCAATATCGAAATGCGCATCGTGTAGCTTGCGTGAATTGTGCTTGCCGGTAGGCCTTGATGCGCATGAAACAGAAATTTTGAGTGATCTGATTGATCATAAGTATAAAATTCAGCGTGGAGAATATCTTTTGCGCGCTGGTATGAGATTTAAATCTCTTTATGCTGTCAGAAATGGTTTTTTTAAATCTTACATTCTCGATTCCGAGGGGCGTCAGCAAGTTACCGGATTTTACATGACGGGTGAATTGCTAGGCTTGGATGCCATCAGTGCAGAAATCCACACATGTGATACGGTTGCGCTTGAGGACAGCGAGGTTTGCGAAGTTCCATTTGAGAAACTCGAAGAAATTAGCTGTAGTATTCCTTTGTTGATGCATCAGTTTCATAAAATCATGAGCCGGGAAATTGTTCAAGATCATCGCGTAATGGTTTTGCTTGGTAATATGAAGGCAGAAGAACGTATAGCAGCTTTTTTGCTCAATTTATCAGAACGATTTGCGAAGCGAGGTTATTCTACGACTAGCTTTATTCTCAGAATGACGCGAGAAGAGATTGGGAGTTATCTCGGCCTTAAGCTTGAGACCGTAAGCCGCTCATTTTCCAAACTGCAAGATGAGGGAATGATTACCATTAACAATAGGCATGTTGAGTTGCATGACATCCATCGCTTAACTCGTAAAATTAGTAGCTATTAGAGCGATACGGAGTCAATATTCGTTTGATCGTAATTGCATCAATTAGCGTACGCTTTCTTGAGTGTCAGCAGAGGCATGCTATAATCCATTTTCAGATGTAATCACAGCATCTAGATGTAATTATTGATTTATTTAAATACACACACTTGTCAATGTGGGGTGCTAAGCAATCGTGATATAAGGCAAGTGGAGGACTAACCCTAGAGGATTTTATATGTCAGTTACAATGCGTCAAATGTTGGAAGCGGGTGTGCACTTTGGTCATCAGACTCGTTTCTGGAATCCTAAAATGTCTCAGTACATTTATGGAGAACGAAATAAAATTCATATCATCAATTTGGAAAAAACGTTGGTGATGTTTAATGATGCGATGCAGTATCTTCGTAATATCGCAGCAAAGAATGGGACAGTGCTGTTTGTAGGAACAAAACGTCAGGCTCGTGATATTCTCTCCGAGGAGGCGGTTCGTTGTAGCTCTCCTTATATTAATCAGCGCTGGCTGGGCGGTACACTTACTAACTTTAAGACTATTCGACAATCGATAAAGCGATTGCAGGATATGGAAGCATCCCTTCAGAATGGCATACTTGATAAATTAACGAAAAAAGAAGGGCTCGATTTTCAACGTCAACTCGAGAAGCTTAATAATAGTCTCGGAGGTATTAAAGATATGAAAGGGCTGCCTGATGCGATGTTTGTCATTGATGTGGGATATCAAAAAGGGGCAATCGTTGAGGCCAATAAGCTTGGTATACCAATAGTTGGCATTGTCGACACTAACCATAATCCAGCTGGAGTTCAATATTTAATCCCGGGTAATGATGATTCAAGTCAGGCAATACGCCTTTACGCGCGTGCTGCAGCAGACGCTATTTTGGAAGGTCGAGAGCAATCGATACAAGAGATCGTTGAGATGAGCGGGGAAGCTGCTGATAGCTAGAAGGTATATTTTGTCTGGTTTTTTATAATAACTTTGATTTTGGGTTTTTGGAGTAGATATGGCGGATATTACCGCAGGCATGGTAAAAGATTTGCGCGAGCTAACTGGCTTGGGCATGATGGAATGTAAAAAAGCTTTAGTCGAAACGAATGGCGACATGAAAGCGGCTGAAGATCTTTTGCGGATTAAGAGTGGTGCGAAAGCGAGTAAGGCTGCTGGACGTATTGCGGCTGAAGGAGTGATTGGAGCATATATCTCAACCGATCAGAAGCAAGGCGGTTTGGTTGAACTAAACTGTGAAACTGATTTTGTAGCGAAAAATACTGATTTTATTAATTTTGCAAAGATATTAGCTCAGTTAGTGGCTGACAAAAAAGTTAGTAAAGCTGATGAATTAAGTTCTATGATTTTGCCAGAGGGAGAAACCGTAGAAGCGTTTCGTCAATCACTTGTGATGAAACTGGGGGAGAATATTAGTATTAGGCGCAGCGTTTGTTATACAGCAAAAGGAAAGCTTGCGACGTATTTGCATGGCACAAAAATTGGAGTGATGATTGATTACTCATGTGATGATGAGGTTTTAGGTAAAGATCTTGCAATGCATATTGCTGCGAGCAAACCGCTATGCGTCTCTAGTGATCAAGTTCCTCAAGACTTGGTAGAGCGAGAAAGGCAGATATTTACAGCGCAAGCTTCGGAATCTGGTAAACCAGCTAATATCATTGAAAAAATGGTCGAGGGTAGAATTTCAAAGTATTTTGCTGAAGTGACATTGTTGGGTCAACCGTTTGTTAAAGATCCGGATCAGACGATTGAGAAGCTTTTAGCCGCAAAATCAGCCAAAGTCTATGCATTCACACTTTTTGTGGTAGGTGAGGGAATAGAGAAGAAATCAGGAGATTTCGCTGCTGAAGTAATGGCACAAGTAAGTCAAATGAAAGAAAATAAGAGCTAATTTCAAACAGACTAATGACCGACATTGCTTATAAACGCATTTTATTAAAGCTTTCTGGTGAAGCTTTAATGGGGGATGATAAATACGGAATTAACCGCGATGTTGTTGAGCATATTGTTATTGAGATAACAAGTGCAATTCAGTTGGGTGTTGAGATTGCAATCGTTGTGGGTGGGGGAAATATATTCAGGGGCGTTAAGTCGGCAGGTTCTGGCATGGATAGAGTGACTGCGGATTATATGGGAATGCTAGCGACGCTTATGAACGCTCTGGCCTTACAAGATGCTTTATCACGTAGCGGAATCATAGCAAGAGTACAGTCTGCACTGCGGATTGATCAGGTTGTGGAACCCTATATACGTAATAAAGCAATTCGTTATTTGGAAGAAGGAAAAGTAGTAATTTTTGCTGCAGGAACAGGTAATCCATTTTTTACGACGGATACAGCAGCGGCTTTAAGGGGCATGGAGATAAACGCAAATGTTGTCCTTAAAGCTACAAAGGTTGATGGAATATATTCGAGTGATCCTAAATTGAACTCTGATGCAACACGATTCAAGAGTTTAACTTTTGATGAGGCCATTACAAAGAACCTTCAAGTAATGGATGCAACTGCATTAACTTTGTGTAGAGATCAAAATTTGCCAATTGGTGTTTTTAGTATTTTTAAAGTGGGTGCGCTAAAAAGGATACTCATAGGAGAAGATGAGGGAACTTCGGTCAATAATCGATAATTGATGGAGATTTCTTGATATGATCGCTGATGTAAAAAAAGTTGCTGAACAGAAGATGCAGAAAAGTTTAGAAGCACTTAAAACTGATTTTAGTAAAGTGCGAAGTGGGAGGCCTCACACAGGATTGCTGGATCAGGTTCTTGTTGATTACTATGGTACGCCGACACCTATTAATCAATTGGCAAATATAACATTACCAGATGCCAGAACAATCGGTGTTACACCTTGGGAGAAAAAAATGTTATCTCCAATTGAGAAAGCGATTAGAGAATCTGATCTGGGGTTAAATCCAATGACTACCGGTGATATGGTTCGCGTCCCCATGCCGCCATTGACTGAAGAACGACGACGTGATCTGACTAAAATTGTCAAAAATGAGGCTGAGGCAGCACGAGTTGCAATGCGGAATACACGCAGAGATGCAAATGCTCAGCTAAAGGAGCTGCTCAAAGATAAAAAAATCTCTGAAGATGATGACCGACGAGGTCAAGATGACATTCAGAAATTAACTGATCGATATATTGTTGAAGTTGACAAATTATTGCAAACAAAAGAAGCCGAGTTAATGGCGGTTTAAATATATGCCACGAAATCCGAGTTCGACTCGTGAAATTCCGGTAACAAATGATATTCCACGCCATATTGCTATTATTATGGATGGTAATGGTCGATGGGCAAAGAAACGCTTCTTGCCTAGAGTAGCTGGGCACAAACACGGTGTTGAAGCTGTTCGTGCGGTAATCAAGGCGTGTATAGAACGCAAGGTGGGTTATTTGACGTTGTTTGCATTTAGCAGCGAAAATTGGCGGCGGCCTGAGGAAGAAGTCAAGTTTTTAATGCAGCTTTTTTTAGGTGCGCTTGAGCAAGAGATTTCTAAGCTAAATGAAAATAACATTTGTTTCAAAGTGATAGGTGATTTATCAAGATTTGATCCAAAGATAATCGAGTTTATTCGCCAAGGAGAGAAATTAACCGCAAATAATACTCGCTTGATATTCACAGTAGCTGCAAATTACGGTGGTCGATGGGATATTATGCAGGCTATTCGTAAAATGATGATTCAGCTACGTGATCTAAATGAAAATTTCGAAGAAGAAGATTTGTCGCAGTACTTCTCGATGAGTTATGCGCCTGAGCCAGATTTATTTATACGTACGGGTGGTGAGTGCCGAGTCAGTAATTTTTTGCTCTGGCAACTAGCCTATACGGAATTGTATTTTACCGAAACATTATGGCCTGATTTTGATGCGCATCAGCTTGATTTAGCGATCCAGTCTTATCAACAGAGGGAGCGCCGTTTTGGTCGCACCAGTGAGCAACTTCAAGATCGTTCTTCTGTCGATAAAATAAGGCCTAAAATAGCGATCAAGCACAAAGTTTAGATTGATGTTTACAGTTATTTTTGATCTATATTGGCGGGTTAGAGTCCGCCTATGCTGAAATTACGTATTATTACAGCAGCCTGCTTGTTGCTGTTTTTTCTAGCCGCATTGTTTTTCTTACCAGCTATTCTCTGGGGAATGTTATTGTTAGGAATGACAATCATTGCTTCTCGAGAATGGTGTACGCTGGGTCAGTTTAATACTAAGCAAACGCTGGTATATCTAATCGTTACTACCCTGTTGGGTGGCGAATTACTTTTCGTTTTAAGTACAGTCGTGGATATAAATCCAGTAACTACCGACATCGTTTGGCCTTATGTGGCGTCACTACTGTTCTGGATTTTGATCGTACCAATCTTGTTGACTTTATCAAAGCCAGTCAGAAATACAGCGATAATGATGCTGATTGGATGGGTAGTTTTACTTCCAGTCTTGCTGGCTATGTATCAGTTAAGGGCGATTGATCCAATGATTCTCATTGCTTTCATGGGTGTTGTTTGGATATCTGATACAGCTGCCTATTTTACTGGAAAGAAGTTTGGAAAGCATAAATTAGCTCCTGAGATCAGCCCGGGAAAAACTTGGGAGGGTGTGATGGGAGCCTTGCTCGCTGTTTTATGCTATGCAATCGCGATAGGTTATTATCTAGAAGAAACAATTAGTTTTGTTGTTATGTTAATTTCTACAGTAATCGCACTGGCTATTCTAGGAATCATCGGTGATCTGTTTGAATCTCAGTTGAAACGCCAAGCTGGGATTAAAGATAGTGGGACTATTTTGCCAGGGCATGGTGGTGTTCTAGACCGAATTGATGCACTGACGTCAACACTACCTGTTGCCGTCTTGATCTATCTTATTTATTCACACGTAACATTATGACAGCAGTCAGAAAATTAACCTTATTGGGATCGACTGGAAGTATCGGTGAGAATACACTGGATGTTGTAGCAAGGCACGCTGATCGATTCCAAGTGTGTGCTTTAACAGCGAATAAAAGTGTTGATAAAATATTTTCACAATGTCAGCGCTTTCATCCTCAATATGCAGTGATGTTGGATCATGAAAGTGCTGCAGCGTTAGAAAATAAACTGAAAACTACCGGTCTTGATACGCGGGTGTTATCAGGCGTTGAATCCTTAGAAAAGGTGGCTTCACTCCCCGAGGTTGACATCGTAATGGCAGCGATCGTTGGTGCGGCAGGAATAAGACCAACTATTGCAGCAGCGCGTTCAGGTAAATCGGTCATGCTTGCAAACAAAGAAACGCTTGTTATGGCAGGTCGGATTTTTATCGATATTGTGAAGCAGAATCAGGCGACTTTATTACCAATTGACAGCGAGCATAATGCGATATACCAATCATTACCTAAGTATTTTGATGGAAATCTAACCACGGCGGGGGTTAGACGTATACTATTGACGGCTTCAGGTGGCCCTTTTCGGCGTTTTTCCAAAAGTGAGCTTGAACATGTGACGCCTGAGCAGGCATGTGCGCACCCCAATTGGGTTATGGGAAAGAAGATTTCTGTTGATTCTGCGACAATGATGAATAAAGGGCTAGAGGTCATAGAAGCACGCTGGTTATTCGATGCTGCTCCAGAAATGATTGAAGTGGTTATTCATCCACAAAGTGTGATTCATTCAATGGTAGAGTATATTGATGGATCGGTACTCGCTCAATTAGGTAATCCTGATATGCGAACGCCTATAGCACATGCACTTGGCTTCCCTGAGAGAATGGAAAGTGGCGTGAAATCACTTAATATTTTTGAAATAGCTAGACTCGATTTTGAAGCACCTGACCTTAACCGTTTCCCGTGTCTACGTCTTGCTTATCAAGCGCTAACTAAAGGTGGTAATATGCCAGCAATTCTCAATGCTGCAAATGAGGTTGCAGTCGAATCTTTTCTTACGGGAAAAATGTCATTTACCGCTATTCCAACCATGATTGAGCATGTTATGGGTATCATGAGCCCTGCTGCAATAGATACACTCGATGATGTGCTAACTGCTGATAATGCTGCGCGCTTGGAAGCCCAGGAATGGCTCCTATGCAAGGTGTAACGTGTGTTTTCCTGCGCGTATAATGGATGACTAGCAACGCTGTTCAATTTCTGACTAATTTGATATGACGATATTAACAACCATCATCGCATTTATTGTTGCATTAGGCGTGTTGATTACGTTTCATGAATTGGGGCATTATTGGGTAGCTCGCTGGAGTGGTGTAAAAGTCTTAAGATTTTCTATTGGTTTTGGACAACCATTATTCAAGAAGTCACTTGGTAAAGACCAGACAGAATGGGTTGTAGCAGCTCTTCCATTAGGTGGGTATGTCAAAATGTTGGATGAGCGAGAAGGCGAAGTGTTACCCCATGAATTGCCACGTGCATTTAATCAACAGTCCGTTTATAAGCGATTTGCGATCGTAGCCGCAGGTCCGCTTGCAAATTTTTTGTTAGCAATCTTACTGTATTGGGTTCTTTTTATGGTAGGTGTGAATGGCGTAAAGCCAGTGATAGGGCCAATAAAGCAAGCAACACCGGTCGCCTTTGCTGCGTTTGAAGAAGGTGAGGTTATTCAGAAAATTGCAGGTGAATCGGTAGCAACATGGCAGGATGCGCGCTGGGTGTTACTGAGCCAAGCTGTCGACCGGAACCCAGAAGTAGTGATAGAAACTATAAACTTGCAAGGTCAAACTGCTTTGAGAAAATTGGATCTCAGTCAAATTCATACGGATGATTTGGATGCTAATTTTCTCGAAAGCATTGGTTTCATTGCCCATCAACTCAGTATGGATCCAGTTATCGGTCAAGTCATTGTGGGAGGTGTTGGGCATCAAGCGGGATTAAAGGAAGGAGATGAGATTCTTGCCATTAATCAGAAAGAGATATTGAAGTGGGAAGAGCTAGTGAGGGAAATTCGTGCGAATCCTGACCAGTTACTCGAGTTGGAAGTTTTAAGAAAAGGGCAAATTATTGATGTGATGATTACACCAGAATCGGT
>CAZIDT010000025.1:0-10382 GCA_964537855.1 uncultured Nitrosomonas sp. | reverse complement strand
TTTTTTTGCAGTGCGATTACGATCATAAAAACGTGGATTAGGCACCATAGACGCAAGGAAGGCAGCCTGTTTGGCAGTTAAAGTCGAGGCTTTAACACCAAAATAATGCTGGGAAGCGGCTTCAGCGCCAAATACATTTTCACCCCATTCGATGATATTCAAATAAATTTCTAGGATACGTTTCTTGGTCATTATTTTTTCTAACATGTAAGTAATAACCGCTTCTTGTAGCTTACGCCATGGCGTTTTTTTATCGGAAAGAAACAAATTTTTAGCAAGCTGCTGGCTAATGGTTGATCCGCCCGCGGCCCATCGACCTTCTTTCCAGTTTTTATCCAAGGCGCTTTGCATTGCCTTGAAGTCGAAACCGGTATGATTCAAAAATTGACTATCTTCGGCCGCAATAATGGCGCGTTTGAGATGAGGAGAAATTTTTTCATAATCAACCCATTGATAATGGAATTTCATATTGGGTTGATTCTGGCGCGCTATTTCCCATCGAGTTTGCATAAAAGCGCTGGACGAAGGATTATATTGGTTCCAATAGACAATATGCAGCAGAAACCATGCTTGGATTAATAATGAAAGACTAAGGAATAGGACTATTATGTATCCTAGCCATCGCAACAATAGTTTGATCATTTAATTGCAGTACTATTTGATAAAGCAATTGCTACGGGTGGGTGAATCAATCCTATGAGATCGATACTCATTAGGAATTTCTTAGCATGTGTATCACTGTTTTTGTTTCAGGCCTGATACCTCGCCATAAATAAAATGATTCAGCAGCCTGCTCAACGAGCATCCCAATTCCGTCAACTAAATGGCTAACACCATTGTGCTGTGCAAATTGCAGGAATGGGGTTAATTGCCTCCCATACATCATGTCGTAAGCTAAAGTTTGCATTGCAAAAACATTGGGTGTTAAGGCTGGTAGTTCGTTTGCTAGACTGGCTGATGTTGCATTGATGATGATATCAAATTTTTCTTGTGCCAATTCTTGATACGAAGCCGATCGAATATTACCAAAGTGAGCAAATTGTTGTTGTAATTCAATTGCTTTATCAAGTGTTCGGTTCGCAATGGTTAGCTGATTTGGCTCAAGTCTAAGCAGTGGTAGAATAACACCACGAGCGGCTCCTCCTGCGCCCATAAGCAAGATATTTTTGTTCCGAATTGCAACAGCTTGATTGACCTCGATATCGCGTACTAACCCTGCTCCATCAGTGTTATCCCCAAGGATTTCATTATTACCACAGAATTGGAGGGTGTTGACAGCCTGAGCTAACTGAGCACGCTCGGTGAGTTGCGTTGCTAGCCTAAAAGCCTCTACTTTAAAGGGTAATGTGACATTTAGTCCTTGGCCACCCTGGTTTTGAAATGATCGGACGGTAGTTGCAAATTGGTCTAGTGGAGAAAGGAGCGCTTCATAACATATATCTTGCTGGGTTTGTCGAGCAAATTCGCTATGTATGAATGGAGATTTACTATGATGGATGGGATTACCAATTACAGCATATCGATCAGTCATTGTTAGGTTGATTTAAAGTAACATCGATTGGCTAATCGATCATGAGAAATATTTACTCGCTATGTAGCTTATCCGAACGCGCAAATACCCAAGTACGGGTTATATGCAGAATGTCAGTATCACGACTGATCTCTGGTGGGAAGGCTGCGAAACCATTTTGTGCCGCAATTCGGACAATTCGGATCGCGGCTTCATCAAGAATTTTGAAACCCGATGAGCGATCGATTCCAATGGATTCAAGGCTACCGTCAGCGCGAATACCGACGGTTAACTGTAAGCTTCCATAAAGCTTCTCTTTTTTGGCTGCTTCTGGGTAATTTAGATTTCCAATACGCTCAACTTTCATACGCCAATCTTCAACATAACGGGCAAATCGATATTCGCGTGTACGAGCACCAATGAATTTACGCTTAGGCCTTTTCTGGTATTCCTCATGTTCTTTGGCGATTTGAGCTTCCAAGCGTGCAATTTCAAGACTGCGTTGTAGTAAATCTGTACTATCCAGTTGTATCGGTTGTTTCACTTCGGTTTGGGTTGGTGCAATATCAGTTTGTGGAATTTGTGGCTTACTTTTTGCCGCAGTCATGAGTCGTTTAACTTCTTCCTCCAGCCGTTTTGTTTTTTGGCTCGCCTCTTGAAGATTATTGGATGGCTTTGATTGGGGAAGAACTGGAAAAGGGGTTTTTGCGCGTCGATTTTCGTCAACATTACCACCGCCATCTAAATTACTTTGTGCGAGCACTTTTGCTTCAGTTGGTTTTTGATCTGATTTACTGTTAACGAGGATGACTTCCAATGATTTGGCAATATTATTGAAGGGAGGATCAGGTAGCTTAAATTTAATACCTATTAAAATAAAAATATGTATCGCCATCGAAATTGCAATGGCAATATACAAGCGGTTTGTTTGATCCTCAAACCAAGGGCTCGATATCTGAAGTGTTCGGTCTATCATTGTCAAATGAGCAGGTTGGTAAATATAACCTTCGAGTAATACTAATACTGCTTAGCTTCGTATGCTATTTGGGCTGTGAGCATCAGCATAATACTTGAAAATATTTAGGGCAGATAGCCGAAATCTATACAATTTTCTTGTTATTTAGCAAGATGCTAAACATGATCGTTTATCTTACTGATAAAGCGCGCATTTAACGTGCGTTCCAGTAAGTCGATTTGTAAAATTTCGATCAGCACTGATGTGCCAGGTTGTAGATTGGGGAGTGTCGATATTCGCGTGACTAATGGTAAATGGTCAAATTTTACAAAATTTTCTCTTACAACCTGGCCCTCAATTTGCTGGATCTTTTCTTGAATTAACCAACGAAGGCACCAATAACGTTCCATCGCACGTTGAAATTCGCTATAAATCGTATAAATTTGTTCAAAATTATGCATGGCGCTCATTAATTCATGACTCGTTTTGGTATAAGGGGGAGGTGTCTCCGTTAATAAAGCAATGAGCTGTCGCTGATTAATTAGATCAACATAGCGACGCATCGGTGAGCTACTCCAAGCATATTGTGAAACGCCTAATCCTTGATGAGGTGCTGGAGAAAGGCTCATTTTTACCTTTCCATTATTTTGATTACGATAAATTGCTGCAATACCTTCTTCAGCGAGTTGTTTACCCCATTCGGTATTGATATAAATCATTAATTCAGACACGACTTTGTCAATAGGAGAGCCGCGACGTCTTTCTTGGATTTTAACCTGTTCATCCTCGATCAAGAAACTATAGTCGATTTTCTCATTGTTAATATCATTTTCCTTACCTCGCAGTATTTCCATTTTTTTAGCAAAATTCCATAGTAGCTCGAGTTCTTTAGCAAATGGATAATCTATGATTCTTTGTCTTAATGTTTCTTCATTGAATAATTGTTCTAAGGAATCGTGACGAAGATTTGCTGCAACCTGTATCATTTCTATTTTACTTTGCTTGGCTGTCACGGTGAAATCATCGGAAACATCGAGATATAACGATAGGGCTGGGCTATAACCTGCTTCCGCAAGTGTGAAATATTGAATTACATCATCGGGTAGCATCGTAATTTTCTTTCCGGGTAAATAAACCGTAGAAAGCCTTTTCGCAGCAATCTGATCGAGCTGCGATCCAGGCAATATTCCTAACGCAGGCGCCGCAATGTGAATGCCAATTCTGAAACTTCCTAGTGATAACGGTTGAACCGAGAAGGCATCATCAATTTCTGTGGTTGTCGCATCATCAATACTGAATGCTTTGATTTCACTCGCGGTAGGAAGATCTTCCAAACTGTTGGCCATAGGATCGTTTGGCATTGCACTAAATGCAACTCCATCCGGAAAGTATTCACGTAAAAATTGATTAAAATGATAATCATGAGAAGAGGGTATTGCTCCACATTTCTCCAGTAATTTGATGGGACTAAGCTTATTAGCTTGAGCGGCAACTTCGAGTGCTTTCCATTCAATCGTATTTTTATTGGGCGCATACAGTAGACTGTCTAATTGTTTCTGGAATGCTTCAGGAAGGATGAATCGATTAAGTTGTTGCATGTAATGTGTTTGCTTTTCTTGATCTAGGCGTTTTCTTTCTTGACTAGCAAGTGCTGCTTTGAGGGCTTCTGGAGGAGCCGCTTTATAACGACCTTGTCCTTTTTTGTAAAAATAAATTGGCGCATCATTCAACGAGATCATAATGGCCGCAATTTCTACGGGGCTGGGTGGATGACCAAAATACTCGGTAGCAAGGGTTTTTCCAGTGAATTCTGTACTTTGATCACAACATTCCCAAAGAAAATTCACATCTAGCTCTTTGGCAGCGCTCTGTGCTCGATACATGAATTCGTATACAGGTGGTACGTCAAATTGAAACAGAACAGCGGAAGTTTTAATTTTTGAGCGCTTACCATGAGTTGCTTCAATTTGTAAAGAAGTAGCGCTTTCAACCAGAATCGTGCCAACTTTAAACGTACCTGCTTCTTCATAAAACACATTCACTGGCGAGACCTTTCAGAAAAAACGATAAAAATTGGAAACGAGACAATCATAGCCTAATGTAGTTATATTTTTCCGAAAGTTTTGATGAAGTCTTTCAATGTTTTATCGATGCAGAAGTGCAGCATGATTTATTGCCAATAAGTAAGTGACTTAAGATTTTGGAAAAATGCTATCAACGACTTACTTCCATCAATTTGTATGCTTCTTATAAATATAATGATTAAGCTATTGTAACAACTTGATAATTAGAACAATATAGCATCTAACTGGTTGAAGATGATTGTCAGATTTAGATGGAGAAGTTGAAACGTATATAAAGTGTTATTGGGATAGGACTAGTATTCCATTGTGCTTTATCTACGATGGGTAAAACCAAGATTTAATAGGAGCCATGGGTTAATGACTCATCAAAACACACAAAATATGGAAGTTTCCTTTCTATTTCTTTGTAGCCATCGTAAAAAAAAAACCTACCTGGCTCTCGGTTATTGGTGCTTATTTAGTAACTTTAAGGCAATTCTTTTATTAGGATTGCTGCTATTCTCGATCAATTCAGCGAAAGCTGATGAGTGGATTTACAGAATGCAGCAAGGCGATAACCTTTGGAGTTTAACAGAACGACATCTAACACATATAAAATTTGTCTTACCCCTTCAACGTTTAAATCACATTCAGAATCCATTTCAGATTCCACCTGGGACAGAGATACGAATCCCAATTAAGTGGACTCGTCAGCAGTCAAGTTCAGCCCTAGTATTACGCGTTTTTGGTGAAGCCCAGTTGAAGCGACAAGGCTTGACTCAATCTTTACCCGTTGTGGATGGCATGCAAATTTTTCCTGGGGATGCGATTAGTACAGGGGAGAATGCTTATGTCACGTTCGAGTTTGCAGACCAGTCTATCTTAAGGTTACAGGATAATAGTGAATTACGATTCGAACGATTAGAGATTTTGGGTAATCGTGCTGTAGTTAGCACAGAAGTTAATTTACAGAAGGGCCGAACAGAAAGTCTAGTACCCAAGAATTCACCAGTAAACAGTCGTTTTCGAATCATTACTCCTGCTGCCGTGAGTTCAGTTAGAGGAACTGATTTCCGGGTTGGAGCAAAAAATGAGCATGTGACAATGAGTGAAGTAATAGGCGGATTAGTTCAGGTTAGTAACCGACATCAATCGATTAATATTCCAGGTGGTTTTGGTGTGGTGGCTGAAACTAGCAGTAAACAGTTGCAATCTGTTCCATTATTATCCCCACCTGACTTGAGTGAAACCCCTTCTTTGTATGAGCGTATTCCCTTAAATATTCCTATGAAACCCTTATTAGGAGCAAGTAGTTATCGAGCTCAGATTGCACTCGATGAGGGTTTTACTCAACTTATAACTGATTTTGACACTGCAAATTTGCCTATAAGAGGGGGAGAGCTTCCAGATGGGGATTACTGGCTCCGGATTCGGGGTCGTGATTCCCTTGGATTGGAAGGTTTTGAAGCAAAATTACCGATCCGTCTTAATGCACGCCCGGAACCACCATTTATCATTGCGCCTCAGAGCGATGCGGTTGTAGAAAGTCAGAACCCCGAATTGCAGTGGGCCTATCAACCGGAAGTGACGCACTACATTATTACAATTACACGAAAAAATAATGATTCTTCTACGCCACTAATTTATGAATCCGAGGTAAAAGGGAATCGCTATAGGTTAAATCAGACTTTGGAGCCTGGTGATTACTTATGGAAAATTGCAGCAGTATCTGCAGTAGAAGGAGCGGGTCCATACAACGATCCATTATCTTTTCGTGTTCCCACTCCAGGGCCGACATTGGAATCAACTGATGTGGGTGATCAAAATATTAGCTTTTCTTGGGCTGCAACTGAACCAGGGCAATCTTTCCATTTTCAATTCGCACGCGACGAGGATTTTAATCAGCTACTTATAGACACACTTGTTCACGAATCTAAAATTACTGTGCCGCGTCAAGATAGTGGACGCTATTACTTGCGAATTAAGATAATTGAAGCAGACGGTACACACGGTTCATTTAGCCCAGCTCAGATAATTGAAATTCCCTCAAGGTATCCATATTGGCTATTTCTTCTCTTGCCGCTGATTGGTTTATTGTTATGAAGGTGAGTTTTGATTTCTGGAATCATTATTCTTTCCGGTCTGCGTTGTTGCTGATGGTTATAGCTTATCTACCCTTTTCTGGATGGCTAGAACGTTTTGATTGGATGATTTATGACAAAATTTCCTATTGGAAGCAATTCATTCCAGACGATCAGATCGTTATTGTTGCGATTGATGAAAAGAGTTTACAAACCATTGGTCGTTGGCCATGGTCAAGAAGAATTCATGCAGAACTGCTTGATCGTCTTCGTCAAGCGGGGCGTAATGTTGTTGCGTTAGATTTTCTCATGGCAGATCCAGATGATATCGACCCCGAGGGCGATAGACTATTAGGAATGGCAATTGCTCGACATGGTGCTGTGATACTTCCGATCGCGCCTATTGCAGAGCCTGACTCGCAAAAAATTTCTCTGATACAACCACTCCCGATGTTTCAACGCAATGCGCTATTGGGACATGTTGATGTGGAACTTGATTATGATGGAGTAGCACGTCGGCTTTTTTTGTTTGCCGGCGTGAATTCGCCGGATTGGCCGGCACTTGGCTATGTATTGGTTCGTAAAGCAGGAAGAGTCAACGCGATTAATGATTCTGATTATCTTATTCAAAGTGAAATCAATATTCCGGGGACAAGTGATTATTGGGTTCGCTCCCATGAGGTACTCATTCCCTTTGCAGGTTCTCCAGGAAGTTATCCCAAGGTATCGTACGAGCGAGTCCTGAATGATGATTCAGTTCTTCAGCAGTTAAATAACAAAATCATCATCGTTGGGATGGAGGCGATTGGCTTGCATTCAGGGTTCATAACTCCTGTGACTGCAAATCATCGTTTGATGAGCGGTATCGAGTGGCACGCCAATGTGGTGAATATGCTTCATAGTGGTAATACGATCAATCCCTTAGCTAAATTCTGGATTACTTTCATTGCGATTATATGGGTATTAATCGCCTTAATTGGAGTGAATTTCATACAAAAAAATAAAGTCATTTTTTTATTAATGGTGGTAATGGCGCTAGGTATGATATTAGTCTGGATTATGTTTGATTTTTTCCATGTATGGATTGCACCAAGCGCTGGATTAATTGGTTTGGTTTTTGTTTACCCTTTATGGAGTTGGTCACGTATTAATGAATTTATGCAATCACTCTTCATTACCAAAACTTTCTCATTCAACGCGCTTGAATCAGTGGGAGATGGCGTAATAACGACAGATGCTGAGAGTCGCATTGTTTATATGAATAGCGAGGCGGAACGATTAATCGGTAGCAGTATTGAGCAGCTAAAAGGCGGTTTGTTGTATGAGCTACTGGATATTAGAGTGACACGACGCAGTAGAAGTATTGAGATACGCGAAATTGGTACTTTACTGAAAAATTTTCCTTTGTCGCAAGATTACTATCGCTTAACAAATCACGATGAAAGTAAACGATTGTTACGTGTAACGCATCAGTCGTTGTTTGATGAGCATAAAGCTTTGATGGGTTCGGTGGTAACGATTTCGGATATCACTGATACGGTAGAGCTTAAACAACAAGTGTCCCATCAAGCACATCATGACTCATTGACAATGCTGCCTAATCGGACTTTACTTTTAGCTAAACTTGACCAGATGGTGGAGTCGGCACAGCAGACGGCCTCAATCTTTGCTGTTTTTAATATTGTTATTGATGAATTTAAGAAGATAAACGATGCTTTGGGTCATCGAGCAGGTGACTCACTGTTGAAATTGGTAACACAACGCCTGCGAGTAATCCTAGGAGACCAAAATGTGATTGCTCGTTGGAGTGGTGATGAATTTATGGTGCTAATTGTTTCTTCACAAGACGCATTACAATTAATTACTAAAGTAGCTCAGGATATTCTTGATAATATCGGTCATCAATTTGAGTTGGATGGGCAAGAAATTTTCGTAACTGCTAGTATTGGTATAAGTGTGTATCCTCAAGATGGGGAAACCGGTGAATCAGTATTGAGTCATGCTGCAAGTGCGATGGGGCTGGCAAAACAGCAAGGTGGCAATCAGTTTAGCTTTTATTTGCCAGATAAAGTTACTGATTGGACCAAAGATAAGTTAGAGCTCGAGAAGGATTTTCGCCTGGCGCTGAAGAATAATGAGTTGGATGTTTTTTTTCAACCGATTATTAATGTCCAATTAGGGCGTGTTGTTCGAATGGAAGCACTCGTTCGTTGGATACATCCGATTAGAGGTTTTTTACCACCGGGGGATTTTGTGCCCATGGCAGAGCAAGTCGGATTGATTAATCAGATGGGCGAACTCGTATTATATAAGGCTTGTAAATTTGCGCGTGAGCTGGAGAAAATAGCAGGACCAATTAGTATTTCAGTTAATGTGGCGCCGCGCCAATTATTGCAAAAAGGTTTTATCCAAATTGTAGAATCTATCATCAACGATATTGGATTACCAGCCGAACTACTGGTGCTTGAGATAACCGAAAGCGCAATTATTGGCGATATGGTGCTTGCTTCTGAAATACTTTCTGGACTAAAAGCGCTAGGGATATTAATTGCGCTCGATGATTTTGGGACAGGCTATTCCTCACTCAGTTTGCTGCGTGAGCTGCCTATCGATATTCTGAAAATTGATAAATCATTTATACGAACGATCGATGGTAGTGCGCATGATTTTACTATTGCGCAAACAATTATTGGTCTTGGGAAGAATCTTGGAAAAACTGTAATCGCTGAGGGAGTTGAGACGGCCAACCATATGAAAATTTTGCGAGATCACGCTTGTTATTTGCAGCAAGGCTTTTATTTTAGTCGCCCATTGCCTTTTGTGCAGTTAATACAGTATTTTCAAAAGAATGAGCTGGCCGTTGCGACGTTATGCGAGTATTCTCCAACCAACTGAATTTCAGATAATTTATAGCAATAAATTAACTAAACTATGGTAATAAGGAGTAAAAAATGATGCAATTACTAAATGTATATCGTAATTTTTGCTTAATTTTTATGGGAGTTACGCTGATGATTTTGCCACTTGCTGCGGTGGCTGAACAAATTGGTAGCGTATCAACCAAATTCAAAGTATTAGGTCCCAATGATAAAATTGTCATCGAAGCCTTCGATGATCCTGATATCAAGGGCGCAACGTGTTACCTGAGTCGTGCTAAAACAGGTGGTATCAGTGGTGCTGTGGGTGTGGCAGAAGATACGGCGGATGCATCGATTGCCTGTCGGCAAATAGGACCAATTCAGCTATCGGATGAAATTAAAAGTGGCAAAAAAGATGGAGATGAAGTATTCAAAAAAAGTACTTCATTACTATTCAAATCATTACAGGTTGTTCGCTTTTATGATTCCGAACGTAATGTTCTGATTTATCTTGCTTATAGCGATCGGATTATTGAAGGTTCTCCGAAGAATAGTATCTCAATCATTCCGATAATGACATGGCGCTAATAATATAGCCATAACCTGAAGGTCAGTTAGCTTAACGATCCAAAGAATTTAAATCGTACTTTCGTCTCATTGCTGATAACAAAACTTTCGCTATAATTACAGGATTTATATCTTTTTAACGGCTAGCAGTATTTCCATGCAGTTATTTGCTTTTGGTATCAATCATAATACAGCGCCACTGAACATACGTGAGCAAATTGCTTTTCCACAAGACATGATGGAGCATGCTTTACATGATCTGGTAGGTCATCAAACTGTGAAAGAAGCTGCCATCGTTTCAACCTGTAATCGGACTGAAATCTACTGTAGTACTGATAAGCCTGATGC
>CAZIDT010000024.1:0-10437 GCA_964537855.1 uncultured Nitrosomonas sp. | reverse complement strand
ATGAAAATCAAATAAAACAAACAATCAAAGTTTTATCGATAAAATTCTTATTGGGGTGAATTCAATCTAGAATCAAAAGGATCAGACTCGACTGTTATTTCAAGCTATTTTTCCTTAATCTAAGCTTCAATTCATTGGCGCCCTGAACACGAATCGAACGTGCGACCTACCCCTTAGGAGGGGGTTGCTCTATCCACTGAGCTACCAGGGCGGTACTGCAGTTCACATTTTACGCTATTATGTGAGAATGGATAAACAGAAGCCATCATTTGATCAAGATCGCGTTCATCGTATGAAATTGCCTCGCACTGTTATTGTGCTTGGATTAGTCAGCTTCCTCAATGATGTGGCATCCGATATGGTGATTCCACTCATTCCCATTTTGTTGGCCTCGGTGCTGGCTTCAGGTCCGATTGTTCTCGGATTGATTGAGGGTATCGCCGATGCGTTGGCGAGCTTTCTTAAGTTGTGGTCGGGAAGGCATACCGATGTGATGGGCGGTCGTCGTAAGGCGCTTGCGCTCGTTGGGTATACCTTGTCCAGTTTTACCCGGCCTTTGTTGGGCATTGCAGCTTCATGGTTATCGGTTTTGATCCTGCGTAGCATTGACCGAGTTGGCAAGGGACTACGCAGTGCGCCCCGCGACGCATTGATCGCCGATGCAGCACCTACTTCTATTCGCGGTTACGCGTTTGGCTTCCATCGGGCGCTCGATAATAGCGGTGCAGTGATAGGCAGCCTCATTGCGGCAGCCATATTGGCTTGGTCCGGATTGGATCTAGCAGAGGTAATCTTGTGGTCCGCAGTGCCGGGTGTTCTAGCCGTCGCATTACTTATCGTAGGCGTCAAAGAAAACCATTCTGGCGCTGAGAATGGTGGATTAAATTCGGTTCAGATCCAACCCGAGCAATTGCCTCCGTTGCGCTGGTCATCGTTATCTTCCTCAACGCAACGTTACTTGATGGTTTTGACTCTTTTTACCTTTGCGCGTGCTTCGGAAACTTTCATCATCTTATTGGGGTATCAACTGGGTATTGGTGTCGTTGAGTTGTTGGTCATCTGGGCAGCGATTAATTTATCCAAGGCGTTGACGTCGACCCTTGGTGGGCAATGGGCTGATCGATATGGGCGCGGGAATGTGATGCTAACGAGTTGGGTTGCTTTTGCTATGGCATTCCTGCTACTGAGTTTTGCGACGAGCAATGTTGAATTATGGGCGATCAGTATACTGTATGGATTATTTGCTGGCCTGGGCGAAGGCGCTGAACGTGCTCTGATCGTCGATTATGCTGATCCAAAGGAGCGAGGAACTGCCTTTGGCTGGTATCACCTAACGACTGGGCTGGCTGCAATTCCAGCAGGGCTGCTATTTGGCTCCCTTTGGCAAGGCTATAGCGCTGCGCTAGCGTTTCTGGTGGCGAGTGGATTGGCGGTGATGGCTTCAATCTTGCTGCGTTTATGGGCTTGGCCTAACTATGGTAGGATAACAAAATAAGCGATAACAGGCTGTTGTAAAACGATCTGCGTTGCCGCTGCGGCGTTAAAAACAAACTCACAATGCTCATTTATTAGTTATAAACTGCGCTTTTTCGTCTGTTTTTGCCTTGCATCGACTTCTTCAAAACGTTTTCAAAGGTCTGATAAGGCAGGGGGTGGCGTTGCCTTCATGAATAAACTTAAATAATCCCGTGATGCGGATAGGAGAAAGAATTGCATGGCTGATTTTACCGAAGCGCAATTGAGTCAATTAAAAAGCGCGATGCAAAAGCGTTATTTAGCTTTACAAGAAGAGATCCACAATGAGCTTGAACATACCCCCGATCCACGGTCTATTGATCTAACCAGTGGTTTTTCTGGGATACCAGATGATATCGATACTGCACGTGTCGATCGACAAGTCAATGAAATGCGACAACTTGAAGAGGCATTAAAGCAACTCAATGATCTCAATTTCGGAGACTGTATTGATTGCACCAATGAAATTGGCTTTGAACGATTATTAGCTTATCCTGCAGCGCAACGCTGTATCAAATGCCAGAAATATCACGATCGGATGTATCGACATGAAGCTAGCCCCACGCTTTAGCCCCATCCACTGAATTAGTCTGTTGTGCTTTTAGTAATACGATGACGGCGCCGCTGCCCCCTAGGGGAGGTGGCGCTTGGCAAAATGCCAGCACGGATTCAGATTGCGCAAGCCAATTACCGACACGGTATTTCAGAATGGGTTCGTTATTTTTCGAACTGAGTCCTCTACCGTGAATGATACAGACGCAGCGAATATCAAATTGTTTACATTCGAGTAAAAAGGTAGCTAAGGCTTGCCGTGCCTGGTCTTTGGTCATGCCGTGCATATCGAGTTCTGCCTCAACTTTCCATTGTCCCCGGCGTAATTTACGCAGAGTCTGGCGGGATAAACCAGGCCGCAGATATGACCACTCCTCGCCTTCAGCAAGGCTCAGCGCAATATGATCTGACCACTCTTCATCGATTGATTCAGGTTGATTGGCAGGATTACGGACAAATTCAGGTTGCTGAGGTTGGAGTAGCACACGATTCGAGGGTGCAAGGGGGGTAACCCCTTGCATGGCTTCTTGGAATGCAAGGGTATCTTCATCGCGGATACCACTATCCGGTTGGTTTGATTGCTTTTCTTTAGGCACCGAGGTGATCGAGATATTTCTCGGCATCCAATGCGGCCATACAACCGCTACCCGCGCTCGTTACCGCCTGGCGGTAGATTTGATCTTGCACATCGCCTGCTGCAAATACGCCCGTAATACTGGTTGCCGTGGCGTTACCTTCATTGCCGCCTTTGGTGATTAGATAGCCATTTTTCATGTCCAATTGGCCTTGGAAGAGATCGGTATTGGGTTGATGGCCGATCGCGATGAATACGCCTTTCAATTCCAGATTCTGAGTCGTACCATCTTGAGCATGCTTGATGCGAATACCGGTAACGCCTGAAGCATCGCCGATGACTTCGTCTAACACATGATTGAAAGCCAAGGTTACATTTCCATTCGCTGCTTTATTCATGAGCTTATCGATAAGAATTTTCTCAGAACGGAATTTATCGCGGCGGTGCACAACGGTAACCCGACGGGCGATATTGGAAAGATATAACGCTTCTTCAACAGCGGTATTGCCGCCACCGATGACTGCTACATCTTGCCCCTTATAGAAAAAACCATCACAGGTTGCGCAGGCCGATACGCCACGACCCATGTAAGCTTCTTCTGAAGGAATGCCTAAATATTTTGCGGAAGCCCCGGTGGCAATGATCAATGCGTCACAAGTGTAAGTGCCTTGGTCGCCAATCAACGTGAACGGTTTTTCGGTTAATTTAGCAGTATGAATATGATCAAAAATGATTTCAGTCTGGAAGCGCTCGGCATGTTTTTGAAACCGTTCCATTAACTCGGGTCCTTGTATACCCATCACATCAGCAGGCCAATTGTCGACATCGGTGGTCGTCATGAGTTGACCACCTTGGGCTAGGCCTGTAATGATCACAGGTTTGAGATTGGCACGCGCAGCGTAGATTGCTGCAGTGTATCCGGCTGGACCAGAACCGAGAATAAGCAGTCGGGAATGTTTAGTCGTCATGATTTGAATGAATCGCTTTGAGTTTGGAAAAAATTAGATTGTAGTTCTTAATACAATCGGGAACTGAAAAACTTCGATTGTGTTATACGGCGCTTCTTTTTTTGCAATCATCAGCGAGCGCTCGAAGGGTGTTTTATGTTGTAACAGTAAATCAGCTTCATTGAGAGGCTCATCAGGAAAGTACATTTGTGTGATCAATGCCTGATAAGGTTCCTTGGAAATTTTAAAGTGAATATGAGGGGGTCGAACCCAGTGAGCTGATGCAGGGTAGGCGCCCGGTTTGATGGTTTTGAATCGGAAACGACCTTGCTCGTCAGTTGTAACAATGGCCCAACCTTGGAAATGGTTATCGATTGGCGCTGGATTAGGATCACGAGGATGTCGGTAGCGCCCTTTCGCATTGGCTTGCCAGATTTCAACTCTTGCATTGGCCAAAGGCTGTCCCTGATGATTCATCACTTGACCAGTCACATAAATGGGCTGACCATCTGCAGTGGCACGATGACCTTTAATCTGGGTTAGGTCTTCATCTTTGTCGTCTTGAGGCGTTACCGGATAAAAAGGACCTTCTGCTTCTGCAGGCGTAAAGGGTAATAGTGAACTCACAGCGTTATTGCCAGCAAGCGCTATACTTGTTGCGCTACTAGCTAACCCGATTTTTAGGAATTTTCGTCTAGATAGAACGTTCATCGGCTTATTCCCTGCAGTTCATCTTTGACTACAGTTTCTGTTCGACCCAACTGGTTACACTGTCCAAGGCATCTGGGAGTTTCTCCGGTAATGTGCCGCCAGCTTGTGCCATATCGGCTCTGCCACCGCCTTTTCCGCCCACTTGTTGCGCAACATAATTGATCAATTCACCCGCCTTAACTTTTGCAGTGAGATCATCGGTTACGCCCGCAATTAGCGTGACTTTGTTCGCTTCAGTGGTAGCCAAAACCACAATACACGATTTCAATTGTTGCTTAAATCGATCGAGCGTTTCACGCAAAATCTTGACATTTGCCCCTTCGAGCGCAAATGCGAGGACTTTGGTTCCTTTCACGTCACGAATTTGCGCTTCACCAAGCTCAGCGCTTTGTAATGAGGCCAATTTAGATTTGAGTGCGGTGAGTTCTCGCTCAGTTTGTTTAACATGATCGAGAATTTGCGATAATTTTTGCGTTACTTCAGCGGGTGAGGTTTTTAATGTTTCAGCAGCATTTAATAAGTATGTTTCATTTTGCTGGACATATTCCATGGCGCCTTGTCCTGTCACGGCTTCGATACGCCGAATACCTGCTGCAACGCCCGATTCACTGATAATTTTGAAGAAGCCAATGTTTCCGCTGCTGGAAACATGTGTACCCCCACAGAGTTCAGTAGAAAACTCACCCATGGCGACTACGCGAACCTCATCGCCATATTTTTCCCCAAATAATGCCATCGCGCCTTTTTTGATGGCGTCATCGTACTTCAATTGTTGTGTTTCAACCGCATGATTTCGTCGAATTTGTTCGTTAACCAGATTTTCAATGGTTCGGAGCTCGTCGGATTGCACAGCGGTATGGTGGGAAAAATCGAAACGGAGCCGATTTGCATCGACGAGCGACCCTTTTTGGGTTACATGTTTGCCAAGAACTTGACGCAATGCGGCATGAAGCAAGTGTGTGGCTGAATGATTATTGGCGGTATTGGAGCGAATAACGGGATTAACTTGAGCGAGCACCTTATCTCCAACGACTAGTCGCCCACTGCTTAATAATCCTTTATGGCCAAAAACATTCGCTTGAATTTTTTGGGTATCGGCTACCACAAACGTTCCATTTCCAGCTAATATCTGACCGCGATCGCCGACCTGACCTCCTGATTCAGCATAAAACGGGGTTCGATCTAACACGATGACGGCTTCGTCATCATGTTGAATAAATTCAACCTGCGTTCCTTTCTGATAAATCGCAAGAACACGAGATTCTTGCTGTAAGTGCTGATAACCATGAAATTCAGTAGCACTGCCGTGGTACTGAATGCCTTCTTGCATTGTGAACTTTCCGGCTGCCCTCGCTCGTTCACGTTGATCTTCCATCGCTTTTTCAAAACCAGCATGGTCGATGCTAATCCCCCGTTCACGTGCAATGTCTGCAGTGAGATCGACGGGGAATCCGAATGTATCGTATAAACGGAAAACCGTTTCACCTTCGAGTAGCTTCGTTTGAGTTTGTAATGCGGCTTCGAGAACTTGCATCCCATTTTCAAGCGTTTCCGCAAAGCGTTCTTCTTCTTGTTTAAGGACCGCTGCAACTTGATTTTTTGCGGCAAACAATTCTGGATAGGCATCTCCCATTACATTTGCGAGATCCTCAACCAGTGAATAGAAGAAAGGTTGTTTTTGTTCCAAGCGATAGCCATGTCGGATGGCGCGCCGAATAATCCGGCGCAGAACGTAACCTCGACCTTCATTTCCCGGAATAACACCATCCGTAACGAGAAACGCGCAAGCCCGAATATGGTCAGCGATGACCTTGAGCGAGTTATTCGATAAATCGGTGACCTGGGTGGCACGCGCAGCAGCTTTAATTAGGTCCTGAAATAAATCAATTTCGTAATTGCTATGAACATGTTGCATGACCGCTGAGATTCGCTCCAGGCCCATTCCGGTATCGACCGAAGGTTTCGGCAAAGGGTGTAATGTACCGCTCGCATCGCGGTTATATTGCATGAATACCAGATTCCAGATTTCAATGTAGCGATCGCCATCTGCGTTGGACGACCCGGGCGGCCCCCCAGCAACTTCTGGTCCATGATCATAAAAAATTTCAGAACAAGGACCACAGGGTCCCGTATCGCCCATTTGCCAGAAGTTATCAGAGGTTGCAATGCGTACAAATTGTTTAGGGTCAACACCGATCTCATTTAGCCAGATATCTGCTGCCTCGTCGTCTTCTGCATAAACAGTCACCCAAAGTTTTTGGGCAGGAATGTTTAGTACGCGGGTCAAAAAATCCCAAGCATACTGAATGGCATTACGCTTGAAATAGTCTCCAAAGCTAAAATTACCGAGCATTTCAAAAAAAGTATGGTGTCGCGCTGTGTATCCCACATTTTCGAGATCGTTGTGTTTGCCTCCTGCCCGCACGCAGCGTTGTGAAGTGGCCGCTCGTACATAGGGCCGTTTATCCTGGCCGAGAAAAACATCTTTGAATTGAACCATGCCAGCATTGGTGAAAAGCAAGGTTGGATCGTTTCCAGGAACAAGTGGACTCGATGCGACAACGGTATGGCCCTGTGATTCAAAAAAATCTAGAAATTGTTGTCTAATTTCACTACTTTTCATGTCAATTTCGCTTTTCAAGCAATAATAGTAATAGGGAGAATCGTATTAAATTTCTTCAGAAAGATTCGCAAAAACTTGATTGATAATTTCAGGTGAAAACCCACGACCTGCTAGAAAACGAGCTTGTTTACCGCGCGTTTTCCAATCTTCAGGAAAAACACCAAATTTTTTTTGCCATATCTGGCGCGCGGTTTCTAATTCGGTCTGTTTTAGATCGATCAGCGCACTATCGATCAGTTCTTCTGTAATACCTTTTGTTTTTAATTCAGTGTGGATGCGTAACGACCCATATTTAGCTCTGCGCACATGCTTAATATGTTCTACAACCCGGTTTTCAGACAAAAAACCATGCTGCTCAAGTGAATCCAGTGTGCTGGCTAACGCTTCAGTGGTTTGCGCATATTTTGATAGTTTCTTTTCAAGCTCTAACCGTGAATGTTCTCTCCTTGCTAAGTGTTTTAAGGCAAGAGTTCTTAGATCCAATTGCGCCATGGATGCACACGTTCTGTTTTATTTCTCAGTAGATTCATTGGATGTGGGCGGTAATAAACCTACTGCAATACGAATTTTTTGTTCAATTTCTTTGGCCATCGCTTGATGTGTCTTTAAAAAATCTCGAACATTATCTTTACCCTGTCCAATTTTTTCACCATTGTAGGAATACCATGAGCCCGATTTTTCGATGAGTTTATGCAACACACCGAGTTCGATTATTTCACTTTCGCGAGAGATCCCTTCGCCATATAAGATATCAAAGTCGGCTTGCTTAAAGGGTGGCGCCACCTTATTTTTGACGACTTTAACCCGGGTTTCATTGCCAATGACTTCTTCCCCATTTTTGATCGAGCCTGTGCGACGAATGTCTAGGCGAACGGAGGCGTAGAATTTGAGTGCGTTACCTCCGGTTGTCGTTTCTGGGTTGCCAAATACCACGCCGATTTTCATACGAATCTGGTTGATAAATATCACCATCGTATTGGTACGTTTGATATTGGCAGTTAGTTTGCGCAGCGCTTGAGACATGAGTCTGGCTTGCAAGCCCATTTGTGGATCGCCCATTTCACCTTCGATTTCAGCGCGAGGGGTCAGGGCAGCAACCGAGTCAATCACGACAACATCGACTGATCCGGAGCGAACTAACATATCTGCGATTTCTAATGCTTGTTCACCATTATCGGGTTGTGAGATAAGCAGTTCTTGGATATTCACCCCAATTTTCTTAGCGTATTGAGGGTCGAGCGCGTGTTCCGCATCGATAAAGGCTGCTGTTCCGCCAGCACGCTGCATTTCTGCGATGACCTGTAACGTTAGAGTTGTTTTGCCTGAGGATTCAGGTCCATAAATCTCTATGATACGCCCACGAGGTAAGCCACCTACCCCTAGCGCAATATCTAAACCGAGCGACCCGGTTGACACAACCTGAATATCATTTGCTACGTCATTGGTACCCAGTCGCATGATCGAACCTTTCCCAAATTGTTTTTCAATTTGAGATAAAGCCGCTTCCAACGCCTTGTTTCTATTATCGTCCATCTGATTTCCTAATAATTATTCACTGAATTATCTCATATTCATTCCAGGAAAAAAGATATCCGCTTTATTTCAATACCATAAATGTAAAAATTAGCAAATACTTCAAGAGGATGGTCAGCTTGAGATATAATTACTCACAAAATTAGAAAATAACAATTATTTTTCTAAATATCAGTAAAAAAAGAGCAAAAAGGGGAGAGAATCATTCGTATCATTTTATTAGGTGCCCCAGGAGCGGGTAAGGGCACACAGGCAAACTTTATCAAAGATTACTTTGGTATTCCGCAAATTTCTACCGGTGACATGCTGCGTAATGCGGTTAAGGCAGGTACTCCATTAGGGGTTATGGCCAAGCAAATCATGGATTCGGGCGGTCTGGTGTCGGATGAGATTATCATCAATCTCGTTAAAGAACGGATTGCAGAGCCTGACTGTGCAAAAGGATTTTTATTTGATGGATTCCCACGTACGATTCCTCAAGCAGATGCGTTGAAAGTTGCTCAAATCGGCATTGATTATGTTGTCGAGATCGATGTGATCGACGCCGAAATTATTAAGCGCATGTCTGGACGGCGAGTTCACCCGGCATCAGGTCGTACTTATCATATTGAGTTCAATCCACCCAAAGTGGAAGGTAAAGATGATATGAGTGGTGAACCACTTATTCAGCGCGATGATGATAAGGAAGAGACCGTCATGAAGCGGCTCGAAGTTTACCATGCTCAAACTAAGCCACTGATTCGATATTATTCTGATTGGTCAGCTCGTGGGGATGCAGGTGCTCCTCGCTATATCAAGATAGCTGGCACAGGAGATGTTGAGTTCATTCGGCAGAATATCATTTCGCAGCTTAAATGAATTAGAAGTTAGGTAGATTTATGAATAAAAGAAATAAATAACAAAACGGAGAGAGGTCCTACTATGGCAATAAAAAATGCATTTTATGCACAATCAGGGGGCGTGACAGCAGTTATTAACGCCTCGGCTGCGGGCGTGTTAGAAACGGCTCGCGCTCACCCAGATAAAATCGGAAAAGTATACGCAGGAAGAAATGGAATTATTGGGGCATTAACGGAAGACTTAATTGATACCAGTGCGGAATCGGCTGAAGCGATTCGGGCATTACGTCATACCCCATCGGGTGCTTTTGGTTCTTGTCGCTATAAATTGAAAAGCCTTGAACAAAACCGACGTGAGTATGAACGTCTTATTGAAGTGTTCAAAGCACACGATATCGGTTACTTCTTCTACAATGGTGGTGGAGATTCTGCTGATACTTGCCTTAAAGTATCGCAATTATCAAGCACATTGGGTTACCCGCTTCAAGCTATCCATGTTCCTAAAACCGTTGATAACGATTTGCCGATTACCGATTGTTGCCCAGGGTTTGGTTCAGTTGCGAAATACATTGCCGTGTCAACTCGCGAAGCGAGCTTCGATGTGGCGAGTATGGCAAAAACTTCTACTAAAGTGTTTGTGCTCGAAGTAATGGGGCGCCATGCAGGTTGGATTGCAGCTGCGGGCGGGTTGGCATCGAGTCCAGACTGCGAGATTCCTATCGTGATCTTGTTTCCTGAAATTGCATTTGATAAAGCTAAATTCCTCGCAAAAGTGGATAGCTATGTTAAGCAATATGGGTATTGCTCAGTTGTAGTATCAGAAGGCGTTAAAGGCGATGATGGTAAATTCTTATCAGATCAGGGACTTCGTGATGCGTTTGGTCATGCGCAATTGGGTGGGGTTGCTCCAGTAGTTGCCAACATTATCAAAGATGGGCTTGGTTTGAAGTATCACTGGGGGGTAGCTGACTATCTTCAACGTGCAGCGCGACATGTTGCGTCTAAAGCGGATGTGGAGCAAGCCTACGCGATGGGGAAAGCGGCTGTTGAATATGCAATTGCTGGGCATAATTCAGTGATGCCTACAATCGAGCGTGTTTCTAATACTCCTTATAGCTGGAAAGTTGGAATGGCTGAATTATC
>CAZIDT010000023.1:8704-10485 GCA_964537855.1 uncultured Nitrosomonas sp. | reverse complement strand
TGATCGATATCATTATAATGACGGAGAAAAAAGAGCGCTTTCATACCTATGTTATGATTGGATTTGTAAAGCGTTAGGAAAAAGTATAGATGTAATGGCTATTCAAAATAATTAGCTGGTAATTTTACACGTGCACGATTGTATTTACCAAAAAACCTACACAATTCGTGGCGTTATCATCTAAAAACGCTTACAAATATAAATTTTCCTTTTTAAACACATTCAATCGAATACGAACATCCGTTCCTATATTGTTAATTATCTAACAACAAATTTAGATCGCTATGAAAATAATTGCAATTATTCCGGCTCGTATGGGATCAACTCGCTTCCCTGGAAAACCACTCGCCCAAATACTTGGTAAGCCAATGATAGAACATGTCTACAAACGAGTAGCTTTGAGTAAATTTATTTCTAAAACTTATATTGCAACCTGTGACGAAGAAATTCGACAAGCTGCTGCTTCATTTGGGGCGCCTGTAGTCATGACAGCTGACACTCATGAACGTGCCAGTGATCGTGTTGCAGAAGCCATTGCTAATATTGAAGGTGATCTCATTGTGATGGTTCAAGGTGACGAGCCGATGACTTATCCAGAAATGATCGATGTTGCGGTCACACCATTTCAGCATGACAGTAAATTAGGTTGCGTTAATCTTGTGCGTCGGATTGAGCAAGAAGCTGATTACTATGACGTAAATACCATCAAAGTCGTCATGAATCAGCAAGGAGATGCACTTTATATGTCGCGCCAGCCTATTCCGACCCTTTCTAAATCTGGATTCTCAGCGACCCAGGCTTATAAACAGGTTTGTATCATTCCCTTTCGTCGCGATGTGTTACTTCAGTACACGCAACTACCGCCCACGCCACTAGAAAAATTAGAATCCATCGATATGCTTCGTTTAATAGAGCATGGTTACCCAGTAAAAATGGTTGAGACGCATTTCAATTCTCAAGCTGTTGATACTGAAGCTGATTTAGTACGTGTTGCTAAATTGATGGAAACAGATCCCTTACTTTCTCAATATTGATACAGGTAATTAAGCTATGTCTCTCAAAGAAAGACTTGCTCGTTCAGAATTGACAATTGGTTCCTGGATAACTTTGGGTCATTCGGCCATTGCTGAAATTATGGCATCCGCTGGTTTTGATTGGTTAGTTCTCGATATGGAACATAGTGTAATTGAACTCAGTGAAGCACAGGCTATTATTCAAGTATTGAGTGGACAACAGTGTCCCGCTATTGTTCGACTCACGTCCAATCATCCAGATCAGATCAAACGTGTTATGGATGCAGGCGCTACTGGGGTGATGATCCCCATGATTAAATCTGCTGATGATGCTAGAGCTGCGGTTAGCTCGGTTTATTACCCCCCTCAAGGACAACGTGGTGTTGGTTTGGCACGTGCCCAAGGCTATGGAGCTCATTTCCAAGCCTATCGTCAATGGTTAATCGCAAATGCGGTCGTTGTGGTAATGATTGAACATATTGAAGCAGTTCAGCAAATTGATTCAATTTTAGCGGTGCCAGGAGTTGATGCCTATATTATTGGACCCTATGATCTTTCAGGTTCAATGGGCAAGCCTGGAGAGTTGGAGCATCCTGACGTGCAAGCAGCAATCAATCACATTCTAGATGCAGGTAAGCGACTACAAAAACCTGGGGGTATTCATGTGATAGAACCCGATCCTTCGGCATTGCAACAGCGAATCCGCTCGGGCTTCCGTTTTCTGGGCTATAGTCTCGATATACGAATTTTGGATACTATCTGCCGTAC
>CAZIDT010000023.1:3928-8604 GCA_964537855.1 uncultured Nitrosomonas sp. | reverse complement strand
GGCACAGGTCTCGATAGCGTTGATTTAGAAACTGCTCAGCTACGGAATATTCTTGTTTCGAATACACCCGAAGCCCCTGCTCAGGCAGTCTCAGAGCTAACAATGGGATTGATTCTTTCGGTTTTGCGACAAATTAATTCCACCCACCGATTAATCCAGGATGGCCAATGGCCCAGAGCACAAGGCAATCTTCTTGCTGCTCAAACGGTTGGAATTATCGGATTAGGCCATATTGGTCGACGGGTCGCAGCATTATGTCTTGCTTTTGGTGCCAAGGTTATCGCGCATGACCCCTACGTACAGGATACACACCTTGATATTCCTTTAATTAACTTTGAGCAACTCATTAAAGAAGCGAATGTCATTACACTTCATATCCCTTATTCCCAAGCCACTCATCATCTTATTAATTCAGGTACTTTTAAACTTATGAAACCAGGTGCAGTATTAATTAACGCTGCGCGCGGAGGTTTAGTTGATGAGCAAGCATTATATGAAGCGTTGACTGCTGGCTATATTTCTGGAGCCGCCCTTGATGTCTTTGAACAAGAACCTTATCAAGGTCCATTGCTTAACTGCAGCAATATTGTCATGACTTCCCATATCGGATCACTGGCTAAAGAATCCCGTCAACGCATGGAGCTCGAAGCAGCTAACAATTTGTTGAATGGCTTAATTAAAGCAGGTTTATTAAATGGATAATTCCTCGGTGTCAGATAAAGTCGTAGTAGTATTTGGAGCGAGTGGATTCTTAGGCAGTCACGTGGCAGATGCCTTGTCAGAAGCTGGTTATCAAGTCCGATTGTTCGATCATACAGTCTCTCCCTACCAACGCATCGATCAAGAAATGATCGTGGGAGATATCATGGATATCGATCAAGTTATTGAAGCAACTCGTGGTGCTTATGCTGTCTATAATTTTGCTGCAATCGCAGACATTGATGAAGCCCATAATAAACCGGTTGCAACAGCCACCATTAATGTATTAGGCAACATGCACGTCTTAGAAGCCGCAAGAATAGCGGGCGCAAATCGCTTTGTTTTCGCCAGTAGCGTCTATGTCTACTCAGAATCGGGATCGTTTTATCGAGCAAGTAAACAAGCTGCCGAACGTTTTACTGAAACTTACCACGATCGATATGGCCTAGATTATACGATACTACGCTATGGTTCTTTATATGGGAGACGAGCCGACCTCCGCAATGGAATCTATCGGATGCTGCATGAAGCCATACAGAAACATAGCATTACCTATCATGGTAGCGGTAACGCGATGCGTGAATATATTCACGTCGAAGATGCAGCACGAATGAGCGTTCAGGTTCTAGCACCGGAATTTGCCAATCGGCATTTGATTCTAACAGGGCAAGAAAGAATGCGAATACGCGATGTGATGACCATGATTTCTGAAATCATGCCCTGGGATGTTAAGTTACATTTTGAGGAAGCCAATGCGATTTCGCATTACGAAATCACGCCGTATGCATTCCAACCTCGAATTGGAAGAAAACTCGTCCTAAATGAGCATGTCGATATTGGGCAGGGAATACTTGACTGTATACGGGAAATTCACCAAAGAATCTGCCATACCGAAGATGAAGATAGCACGCTTCCTTCCACTTCAGATAATAAGGCCTGACAATGTTATTTTTGAATTGGCAAGCAATTATCTTTGATTTTGATGGAGTCATCGTAGAATCCGGTGATATTAAAACGCAAGCCTTTGCGGAGCTCTATCGTTCCCATGGACCAGAAATTGAAACAGCCGTGGTGGAATATCATAAGCAAAATGGCGGTATGTCGCGTTACCGAAAATTTCATTATTTCCAAGAACAATTGCTGCACCACCCCCCCCTAACACCGGAAGAAGAGCATGATTTAGATCGCCGATTTTCTGAATTAGTCATTGAAGCGGTCATCGATAGCGAATCGGTCCCTGGCGCTGAATCCCTCATTCAATATGCCTATAAGCATATTCCCTTATTTATTGCTTCAGGAACACCTGAAAAAGAACTGCAACGTATTGTCGAGCGACGTGGGTTGACTTCTTATTTTATCGAGGTAAGGGGTTCCCCCTTACCTAAACAAACACTCATCGCTGAGATTATCAATGCGCATGCATTGACGCCCGAGAAAGTATTAATGGTCGGGGATGCCATGGCAGATTATCTTGGGGCAAAAGCTAACAAAACTGCATTTCTAGGTCGAGTCCGACCTGGTGATGCAAATCCTTTCCCAACCGATGTCAAAGTTGTACCGGATCTACATGCCTTATTAACATGATAGCGCGCCGCTACTGTGAAAATATCACCCAACTCTCCTCTTCTGTCGCTGATTTTGTAGCGAGCCAATTACGTACCGCGCTCTATCAGAGCAAAATTGCCAGCCTCGTTATTCCGGGCGGTAACACTCCCAAAATTTTTTTACCCGCTCTAGCGCGATTGCCTTTACAGTGGGAGAAGATAGTGGTTACCCTTAGCGATGAACGCTGGGTTAGCGCTGATTCTGAGGACTCAAACGAAAATCTGCTGCAAAATTATTTCTTCCATTATATGGAAAATAAAGCACACTTTATCAGTTTGAAAACCGACCATGATCATCCATCCCAGGCATTATCAACAATCAATCAGCGGCTTTCTCAATTACCTTTACCGATTAATTTAACGATATTAGGCTTAGGAGAAGATGGTCACATCGCCTCAATTTTTCCTGGTTCACCGATAAGTCCATTAACTCATTCACTCTGTGAGGTTGCGGTCCCGCCTATAGCACCTTCTATTCGAATCAGTTTAGCCTTCCCATTATTGATTTCCAGTCATCAGATTATAATTGTCGTAATAGGCGAAAATAAGCGGAAATGTCTTGAGCAATTCATAAACAGCGAAGATACAAGAATACCTTTTGTTAGGCTCGTTCAACAAACTCGATTTCCGATTACTATTTTTGAATCCAATTAATTCGTAGATGTATGAAGGTTCCTTTTTATAACGCGCAACGCCGCCAATTTCTAAGATTAAGCGGTTTAGCGCTTGGCGCTTTGTTCACTCAACCCAATTTAATATCTCGAAACACTTGGGCGAGTGCTTTTCCCTTATCATCCGTGAGCCCACTCCAACTTTCCGATAAAAATGGAGTTCGACTGCCCAAAGGCTTTACCTCAAGAATTATTGCTGTTTCTGGGCAAAATCTTTTTGGCTATCGTTGGC
The DNA here is from genome assembly GCA_964537855.1 of uncultured Nitrosomonas sp. GTDB lineage: Bacteria > Pseudomonadota > Gammaproteobacteria > Burkholderiales > Nitrosomonadaceae > Nitrosomonas. The sequence continues at coordinate 5,398 of CAZIDT010000023.1, read as the reverse complement.
ATCCCGCACCCGATGGTGGGGCAACGTTTGCCACGGATGATGGTGGGTGGATTTACGTTTCAAACAGTGAGATCGATAAAAAAATGGGCGGTGCTGGTGCAATTCGCTTTAATGCTGAAGGTAAGCCAATCAATGCCTATTCCATTTTGAAGAATACATCGCGAAATTGTTCAGGTGGCGCTACCCCGTGGAGTACTTGGTTATCGTGTGAAGAAGTAGAACGTGGCTATGTATGGGAATGCGATCCGTTTGGAAAGAATAAAGCGCAGGCCAAACCGGAACTCGGCTGCTTCCGCCATGAAGCAATCGCTTTCGATGTTAATCGTAATAAAGTCTATCTAACAGAAGACGAGCCAGATGGTTGCTTATATCGTTTCACACCCTATGAAACCCTGGACTCAGGTCATGTATCTTTAGATGAAGGATTCCTTGAAGTAGCAGAAATCGTCGTATCCGGGCAAACAAGGATGATTCAGTGGCATCGACTTCCTGATCCATCAGCGTCTGAAATCGAAACACGCAAGCAAGTCAAACGCTGTACTCATTTCAATGGCGGAGAAGGAATTTGGTATGATCAAGGGACGATTTACTTTACCACGAAAGGAGATAACCGAGTCTGGGCCTATAATACCCAGAACCATTTACTCCATATCATTTATGATGCATCTCACTATACTTCCCCAGTATTGATGGGCGTTGATGATATTACCTCCAATCATCTGGGTGAACTCCTGGTAGCGGAAGATAAGGGCAATATGCAAATCGTCATTTTATCAGGGAGCATGATCAAGCCACTCTTACAAATCGTGGGTCATGACAAGTCAGAAGTTACAGGCCTTGCATTTAGCCCAGATGGTTCTCGACTCTATTTTAGCTCGCAACGCGGGAAAACAGGGCGAGATGAAAATGGTGTTACATTTGAGATCAGTGGATTCCAATAACAGTCAAGGATTAGGTAGTAGCACACCGTCGATTAGCTTAACCCTTTCTCCTACATTAAAATTCGGCATCGTTTCTTGCCGAACCACTGTTTGAGTTCCATTTTCCAACATCACCCCTATATCATAATACATTACTTTACCGCCAACATGACCTTGGCCAATTTGGCCAGAGTAAGATGAAGCATTTCCGAGAATTCCGCCAATATTAGCGATAAACCGACCTTCTCCATCCTCACCAAACGGAATCGCAACAACCCCACCAGGTATTCCTGCCATTGCATTCCCGTACCCACCGCCACTTCTTGGATGACCAGAAGGATAAACATAACTAATCACGCCACAATTCACACAAGACGGCTGACCATGCGGTCGTACGATTCTCCCTGCTTCGATACTTCGAATCCGCACACTATTTTGCGCTGAGGTATCCGTTGCATCTTTCTGTAGCACACTCCGAGTAGAATAAGTGACAGCAGAACGCTGTTTAGGTTGAGATGGGGCTAATTGATTCGGAGGGTTATCCGCCAAC
>CAZIDT010000023.1:0-3828 GCA_964537855.1 uncultured Nitrosomonas sp. | reverse complement strand
AGAATAAGTTCAATCTTCCTTACGCAGTTGTGGAAATAAAATGACATCGCGTATGCTTGGGCTATCCGTAAGCAGCATGATTAATCGATCAATCCCAATTCCCTCACCGGCTGTCGGCGGTAAGCCATATTCCAGTGCCCGAATATAATCGGCATCATAATGCATGGCCTCTTTATCACCCGCATCTTTTGCTTTAGCTTGCTCTAGAAATCGTGCGGCTTGATCTTCCGGATCATTTAATTCGGAGAATCCGTTCGCAATCTCTCGCCCTGCAATATACAATTCAAACCGATCGGTAATCGCGGGATTGGCATCATTGCGCCGTGCAAGGGGTGAAACCTCTGCAGGATAATCAATGATAAAGGTTGGTTCAAATAACAAATGCTCAATCGTTTCATCAAACAATGAAAGCTGGAGGCCGCCAATTCCATCTTCCGGTTTATAATGAATATCGAGTGCTTGTAATCGATTAATCAAAAAATCCCGGTCATTCAGTTGAGCAGTCGTATATTCAGGGAAATACTTTTGAATGGCTTGCGTAATCGTAAGTCTTGCAAAAGGTTTTGCAAGATCCATTTCTTGGTCTTGATAGGTAATACGTGTTGTTCCCAAAACGGCCTGCGCGACTTCGCGCAACATAGACTCAGTCAGTTCCATCAAATAAGCATAGTCTTGATATGCCTCATAAAATTCCAGCATGGTAAATTCTGGATTGTGCCGAGTCGATATTCCTTCATTCCTGAAGTTTCGGTTGATCTCAAAAACTTTCTCCATTCCACCCACGACCAACCGTTTTAAATATAATTCAGGGGCGATGCGCAGATACAGCGGCATATCCAGCGCATTATGGTGTGTTGAAAATGGTCGTGCTGTTGCTCCTCCTGGAATGGGATGCATCATTGGCGTTTCCACTTCAAGATAACCTCGAGCAACCAAAAATTCTCGAATTGCCTGAATCACTTTCGAGCGGACCACAAATACTTTGCGCGTGTTCTCATTGGTAATCAAATCGAGGTAGCGCTGGCGATATTTTTGCTCCTGATCAGTCAGTCCATGAAATTTTTCGGGCAAGGGTCGTAATGATTTAGTCAATAACTGCAAATGCGTGACGCGGACTGAAAGCTCCCCGGTTTTGGTTCTAAACAAAGTACCTTCTGCACCGAGAATATCGCCGAGATCATAATGCTTGAATGCTTCATGCACAGTTTCCCCGGTATGATCATTCGAAATATAAAGCTGAATCTTTCCACTCATATCTTGAATCGTTGCAAAACTCGCCTTACCCATAAGTCGCTTAAACATCATGCGCCCAGCAACTTTCACGAGAATCTGATGACCTTCCAGGTCTTCTTTCGTATGATTGCGGTAAGTATCCTGCAACGATAATGCAAGACTATCTCGACGAAAATGGTTAGGAAAAGGATTAGCTTGCTTTCTTAGCTCTGTAAGTTTGGTACGTCGTTCTGCAATAATGTGGTTTTCATCTTGGAGAGAGGTCAACTCAGATTCTTCGTTCATATATTTTGGTAGGAATTTCGGGTAAAAATTTAGGTACAGAAAACAAATGCCCAACTATTTGCTTATTCTCGTTATATCAAACGAATCACGCACTATAATATTAAGCGATTAAAACACTATTATAGTGCGTAGATAACTACATTCCCAACCCAATCAATAGAAAGATATTTTTGTGACGACATCTCCAACACCTTCAAATTTTATTCGCAACATCATCGAAGACGATAACCGTTCAGGAAAATGGAATCAACGCGTTGAGACCCGTTTCCCACCTGAACCCAACGGCTACTTGCATATTGGACATGCCAAAAGTATTTGCCTAAATTTTGGACTAGCCAAGGACTATACTGGTACATGCCATTTACGCTTTGATGACACCAATCCAGAAAAAGAGGCTCAGGAATATGTAGACGCAATCTGCGACTCAGTCAAATGGCTTGGCTTTGACTGGGGCAAACATATTTACTATGCCTCGGATTATTTTGAACAACTCTATGAATTTGCTGAATATCTTATTAAACAAGGAAAAGCTTATGTCGATAGCTCATCCGCAGAAGAGATTCGGCAACTAAGAGGTACTTTGAGTCAACCAGGTAAAAATAGCCCTTATCGCGACCGAACGATTGAAGAAAATCTCGACTTGTTCCAACGTATGCGGGCGGGCGAATTTCCGGATGGGAGCCATGTTTTACGTGCCAAAATTGATATGGGTTCACCTAATATCAATTTACGGGATCCTGTCATTTACCGTATTCGCCATATTCATCATCAACGTACTGGTGATAAATGGTGCATTTATCCCATGTATGATTTCACGCACTGTATTTCAGATGCCTTAGAAAAAATCACACATTCTCTGTGCACCCTAGAATTTGAAGACCACCGCCCCTTGTATGATTGGGTTCTCGATCAGTTGAAAGACAAAGTTCCTTGCCATCCGCAACAAATCGAATTTGCTCGATTAAATCTAACATACTGCGTGATGAGCAAACGAAAATTGATCGAGCTCGTTGAAAATAAATTAGTCGATGGTTGGGATGACCCCAGAATGAATACCCTAGCGGGCGTTCGTCGGCGCGGCTACACCCCCGAATCGATACGCCTTTTTACAGAACGTATCGGAATTAGCAAGGCAGATTCTTGGATCGACATGACAGTACTTGAGGATTGTTTAAGAGAAGATTTGAATGAACGCGCTTTACGCAAAATTGCAGTACTCAATCCACTTCGCTTGGTTATCGACAATTATCCCGAAGATCAAGAAGAACAATGCTATGCACCGAATCACCCACAAAAACCTGAATTAGGAAAGCGTGAGCTTCCTTTTACAAAAACCCTTTACATCGATCAAGATGATTTCATGGAGCATCCAAGCAAAGGCTATTTCCGTCTCTCTCCTGGAGCTGAAGTACGCTTGCGCTACGCTTACATCGTAAAATGTACTTCTATTATCAAAAATGCCCAGGGGCAAATCGAAGCAATTCATTGTACTTATGATCCTGATACCAAAAGTGGAACACCAGGCGCTGATGCGCGTAAGATAAAAGGAAACATTCATTGGCTTTCCAGTAAATATGCTCGATCTGCCGAAGTCAGACTATATGATCGATTATTTACCGAACCTTATCCTGATGCGGGTGAACAAGATTTTAAAACTTACCTCAATCCCAATTCTAAAAAAATTATAACAGCCTATCTTGAGCCCTCTTTATTTGAGGCACAACCTGAGCAAGTTTTTCAATTTGAGCGGCATGGATATTTTGTAGCCGATCGAGTAGATACTTCACCTGGAAAACCTGCATTCAATCGAGCTGTTACGTTACGCGATACTTGGGGAAAAATAACTAACCAAGGATAATCGTTCAACCGACGATAACCAATCAATCGTTGGATCTAGTAGACCATTGCAAAACGTTTTGAGGAAATCAAGCAAGGTAAAAACAGTTGAAAAGGCGCTGTACATGGCTAATAAATGCGCATTTTGAGTCTGTTTTTACACTGCAGCAGCAACCGTAGATAGTTTTACTACAACCTGCTAGTGTATGATCTCGGTTTTTTGGGGAAAAATAATATGAATAAAATTTTTGTATCAAAACTATGCTTGCTGCTCGCACTCTTTTTACTGCTGCCTACCACCAGTATGGCCAAAGATTACCCAACCAAAGTGGGTGAAAAATTAGGTACTGGCATTGCAAATGTAGTTACAGGTGTAGCCGAAGTACCTAAAACCATGATGATCACAGGACGCAAAGAAGGAGCAACCTATGGGATGACTGCGGGTTTTTTCATTGGGATGATTCATATGGCAGG